>JANMEE010000137.1:0-3685 GCA_031376645.1 Dolichospermum sp. OTE_75_concoct_329_sub
AGTTGGGCTACATGAAGGTACAACATCGTGGTTTCGATGTTTTCATGCCCAAGGAAATTTTTAACACTGATAATGTCCATGCCATCTTCAAGCAAGTGCGTTGCACAGGTATGTCTGAGCGTGTGTACGTGTACGTCTTTCAAGATACCAGCTCGTTTGGCAGCCTCTTTTACTGCCCATTGTACGCCCTTCTGGCTGTAACGAGAATCGAAATCACCCCCAGCACGGTCTATGATATGTACTCCACCAAAAAGGTAATCTGTGGGTCTTTCCGCTGAAATATAACTTTTCAGCCCCCGAATAATATGTTCACTCAGAGGTACATAACGGTCTTTCTTCCCCTTTCCTTGTACCACTTTTAACTGCCCACGGTCAAAATCTATGTCGCACAAACGAAGGCTCCGAACCTCCAAACACCGAAGTCCACAACCATACAATAGCCCAATTAATACCTTGTGTTTGAGCAAAGTGCAGGCTTTGAGCATCGCCCAAACCTCCTGCTTGCTCAATACCACAGGCAGTTTGTTCTCCTTTTTTATCTCTGGCAAATGCAGGTAACTATAGGGCAGTCCTTCGGATTTCAATAAAAATCTGAGCCCATAAACGGTGTGCTTGAAATAGGTTTGAGAAGGAGTTTTGGAGCGTTTTTGCAACATGAAAAGGTATTCATGCACCTGCTCTTGGTCGAGTTCGATGGGGATTTTGCCATAATGAAGAGCAATGGCAGCAATATGCATCGAATAGTTTTTGAAGGTACTCGCACTGCGTCCGAGTATAGAAATACTCCGCTCAAAGCGACGGATTAATTCCTCAAAGCCAGGCACTTCTCGGCTGGCACGATTTACAAGAGTATTTTGCCGTAGCTCATCAACATTCTTTTTTTGTCATGGTAATATTTAATTTTAAATTTCTAAATTGCCTTAAAATTATGAATTTTACTCAGGAAAAGCTACCGAAGGTTTAGTTCAACAAAAGGTTTTGTGCAATTGGGGCAAGACGTTGAAGCAATCATCGGCAGTGCATATCCCAGCTTTGGTTTCGGCGGACGGAATTCTGTCGGGCAGTAGTTCTAAACCTCGGCTTTTAGTTATAAATTTAGCTTCAGTTCCGGGCGGACAGTTGGTCAATTCCCCAACTGCACAAAGCCTCGAACGTTATGTGCCATTTTATGAGTACCTCCGCAGACGTAAAAATAGTTCCACGGGGAACATTATAAATCCTTTGAAAAATTAACTAACTTTGCTACTTGACAATTTGACAAATCAATGATAACAAAGGAGTACATCACAGAATTGAAACATACTGGCAGTGGCGACATTGCTAAACTTGTTAAAAACCAGCGAGATGTTGGTACAATTAACTTCATTTTAGAAAGTTTAGGACAACTTCCTCATAATTTTGAAAGTGAGTTTTTATACGAACTTTTAGAACATCAACACGCCCAAGTTAGACTAAACGCAGTTAAAAACATAGGAAAACTTAACGGAAAGACCAATATTTTAACATTAAGCGAACTTTTCAAAACGGAAACCGACACAGGAGTTAGACGAGAAATTATTTCTTCTATCGGCAGACAAAGAAAAACTGAAAATAAGCCTTATTTATTTGAAACTCTAAATGATGACGACCCTAAAATAGTTTGCCAAGCTATCCGTGGACTTTTGGTTTTTGAGAAAGACAAAGATGTTGAAGAACATCTGCGACCTTTAATTAACCATCAAAATGAAATGGTGCGGACAGTTATTTACAAAGAATATTTTTCAAAAGAAAATCAAAGTATCGGCGTGCTACCGCACGCCGATACTTATGAGTTTTTAAAAAATACAGTCATAAATGCTGATGTTTTAATGGCTTTGAAGCACGTTCCAGATGAAAGTGTACATTTGACTTTTACCTCTCCACCTTATTATAATGCAAGAGATTATTCGATTTATCCAAGTTACCAAGCATATTTGGAGTTTTTAGAGGAAGTTTTCAAAGAAACCCATCGAATTACAAAAGAAGGAAGATTTTTAATAGTCAATACTTCGCCAATTATTATTCCTCGTGTAAGTCGTTCACATTCGAGTAAACGTTATGGAATTCCTTTTGATTTGCACCCCTATTTAGTAAAAAATGGTTGGGAATTTGTCGATGATATTGTTTGGCTAAAACCCGAGGCAAGTGTTAAAAACCGAATTGGTGGTTTTATGCAACATCGCAAACCATTAGGTTATAAACCAAATTGTGTAACTGAATATTTGATGGTTTATAGAAAATCCACTGAAAAATTATTAGATTGGAATATTAGAAGTTATGATTTTCAAACCGTGGAAAATAGCAAGGTTTCAGAAGGTTATGAAACTACCAATGTGTGGAGAA
Organism: Dolichospermum sp. OTE_75_concoct_329_sub; assembly: GCA_031376645.1. Lineage (GTDB taxonomy): Bacteria > Cyanobacteriota > Cyanobacteriia > Cyanobacteriales > Nostocaceae > Dolichospermum. The sequence goes on from JANMEE010000137.1 coordinate 2,362, forward strand.
TTGACCCAACTTTTGACAAAGTTCATTCTGCAATTTTTCCAGTCGAACTTTGCAAAAGAGTAATTCAATATTATTCATACAAAGGCGATTTAGTTTTTGACCCATTTGGTGGAAGTGGTACAGTTGGCAAAACTGCAAAAGCATTAGATAGATTTTTCTTCTTAACAGAACAAGAACCTACTTATTTTGACTATATGAAAGCCAAAGCTGCACCACAAGTGTTATTTAATGAACGCCAAACAAAGTTTTTAACCTTAGACCAATTCAAAGAAATAGCGAAATGACACTGACTGACCAAGTAGTAAAAAACATAATTAAACGCCTCATAAAAGGGCAAGATTATAGGATAGAGGTTGTTGCACTAATCAATGCTGAATTTCTGCAATTTGCCATAGACTTTTTTAAAAAGGTAATTGAAGCTAAGTTGAAAAATGAAAACGTAACAATAGATTGGTACAAAGAAACATTTTTAAACCCCAATTTAAGCTCAGATGAAATTGCGATAAATTCGGGATTGAACAAAAAGACAATCACGAATATGTACAATTCTGCCACAAAAGAGATTGTAATTGATGCTTCAAATGAACATTATGACATACTTTATCAATCAATTAGCACCTTAATTGAAAATCAACCCGATATTGATTTAAGTTTGACTATCAAATTTAGAGGAGTAAGTGTTGAACTCAATATCAACGAAAGCCTAATTGTAATAAATACACTTGCCGTAAAACGTGCCGCATTACGAGGTGGGCTTTGGAGTACAGCAGGAAAACGAGTAGAAAAGTACCTTATAGCAACACTTTGCAAGGTTTTTTGTGTGCCTTTTGAACATTTCGACCAAAACAAAATTCCCCAAAGTATGAGAGAAGTGGACTTTTATTTGATAAAAAATGAAAAATATTATCGGTGCGAAGTGAAATTAATGGGACGTGGAAACCCTGAAAGTGCTGATGCAATTTTTGCAAGAGAAAGTAATCTTTTTGTGGCAGACACAATTTCTGACATGGGCAAGAAACAAGCCGAAATGTTAAAAGTTCAATGGGTTGAATTACGAAATGAAATAGGATACAAACGTTTTGCCACAGTTTTGCAATCATTTGACATTCCTTTTGTGGACTTTCAGGGCGATTTGGACAATCATTTGGACAAGATACTTGGCGAATTGTTAGACGTTGAAAAGAAAAACGGCACATAATAACTAAGGTTTCGTGGTGGCTGAAAGCCAAGCCATGAAACCGATGTTGAAAGGAACGGGGACGCCCAGTCCTTCGGTAGCGGTGCGTTCCAACCAACCCCCTTTTTTCTTTTATGGAGTTATCGT
>JANMEE010000181.1:0-5054 GCA_031376645.1 Dolichospermum sp. OTE_75_concoct_329_sub
CTTGTTTAAAAGTGAACTGTTTTGGTATACAATCTGTTCTTACTGGGGTCATACTTTATAATTGCTCAAATGCTTTCTACATATACATTTTCGCAGTTTTTGACCCCTTTTTCTCTTTTCTTTGTGAGAAATCCGGGCTAATTGTCTAACAGAATGGCTGATCAAACGTTCGGGGTATAGATTTAAAAACTTTGAAAATTCCGAATTAGATGCTTACTATTGATTAAAACAGGGTTTTAATCCTGAATTTCGACTCCTGCTGTACAAGGTATTTTAATCCAAAATTCTGTACCTTTCCCCTGTTTTGATCTATATTTTAAGATACCACCATGCTGATCAACGACAATCTGATAACTAATTGATAGTCCCAAACCTTGACCTGTACCTACTGGCTTAGTTGTAAAAAATGGGTCAAATACGCGATCGCTGATAGTTTTAGGAATCCCCAACCCAGTATCTGCAATTCTCACCACAGCATAGCCTGAGCGAAAATATTGAGTCCGAATGTGAATTTTTAGATGCTTGTTTTGATCAGGTTGCTGAATTAATACATTTTCTAGAGCATCAATGGCGTTATTCAAGATATTCATAAAAACTTGGTTTATATGTCCAGGGTAGCAATCTACCAAAGGAAGTTCACCATACTCTTTAATTACTTCTATTTTAGGACTATTTTGTGTTGCTTCTAGTCGGTGTTTTAAAAACAATAGTGCGCTATCAATACCTGTATCTAGTTGAACTGCTTTTTTATCAGATTCTTGGATTCGACAAAAATTCCGCAGTGACAGCACAATTTCCCGAATCCGCTCAGTCCCAACTTTCATAGAACTGAATATTTTAAATAAATCTTCAGTCATAAAATCAAAATCTATAGCTGCTTTTTTTTCTTGAATCTGATCATCTGGATGAGGATATTGTTCTTGATAAATATTTAATAAATCTAGTAAATCTCTGACATTATACTGCAAATGTTTGAGATTACCGTGAATAAAATTGGCGGGGTTATTGATTTCATGAGCAATTCCTCTAACTAAGGGAACTAAACTCGACATTTTTTCCGCATGAATTAATTCTGTTTGAGTTTTTTGTAACTTATTTATGGTATCAAAAAGATTTTCATTGCTTTGGCGTAACTTGTCTTCAACTTGTTGACGCTGGATAATATTTTTTTCTAACTCAACTAAATTAACTCTTAGTTCCATCTGTGTCATGACTTGACGCGCCAATCTTTTTAGAGCATCAATTTGTTCTGGACTTAGCTGACGTGGGCGTTGATCAATAGCACACAAAGAACCCAAAGCAAAACCATCACGTGTGACTAAAGGTACTCCTGCATAAAACCGAATATTGAGTCCAGAAGTGACTAATGGATTATCTACAAACCGCCAGTCTTCTAAGGCATTTTCTACTATTAATATCTCCTCTGGCTGAAGAATGCCATGGGCGCAAAAAGACGTTTCTCTAGGTAGTTCTGTCTCTTCTACGCCCAATTTTGACTTAAACCATTGCCGACTTTCATCTACTAAACTAACTAAGGAAACAGGAGTACCACAAATATATGCAGCTAAAGCTGTCAAATCATCAAATCCCGATTCTTCAGCAGTATCAAGAATTTGATATTTATACAGTGCTTTTAGTCTGTCTTGTTCATTGGATGGTATAGGTGGTACTTTCATTGATTTACAATAATATAGTTAAAAATTATGGAAGCACTGGATTAATAACATCTGAATTATAACGACAAATGCTCATGCTTACGACCAATAATTTGACCTGTGGATAGGAACAAAGGCTTTTACTTCTGCATTAACCTCTTTTCCGTACTAGGGAAGATGTCGTGTGAAGTTATCTATAAAATTATGTATGTCTAGATTAGATAGGAAATTGAAATTATGAAAGTTAATTTACAACTAGCATTAAATGATACTGGCATAGATGCCAAGCAAACCAGCACTCAACGTCAATTAGCAATTTCCGTTTCTGCCAGTGGTGAAACCATAGATCGGACTGTACCATTAAACTTATGCTTAATACTCGATCATAGCGGTTCAATGATGGGAAAATCCCTGGAAACTGTGAAAACAGCCGCTAGTTTATTAGTGGATCGTCTCAGTCATGAAGATCGCCTCAGTATTGTAGTGTTTGATCACCGTGCCAAGGTTTTAATCCCAAATCAGTTAATTACAGACCGAGAACATATCAAAAAGCAAATTAAGCAACTCACCGCTGATGGGGGAACTGCTATTGATGAGGGTTTACGCTTGGGAATAGAGGAATTAGCCAAAGGTAAACAAGATACCGTTTCTCAAGCATTTTTACTCACAGATGGGGAAAATGAACATGGTGATAACGATCGCTGTTTGAAATTTGCTCAATTAGCAGCCAGTTATAATTTAACGCTGAATACATTGGGATTTGGTGACAATTGGAATGATAAAGTTTTAGAAAAAATTGCTGATGCTGGCATGGGAACGTTGTCTTATATTCAACACCCAGATCAGGCTGTATCTGAATTTGGGCGGTTGTTTAGTCGAATGCAAACAGTAGGATTGACTAACGCTCAACTATTATTATCCTTAACGCCAAATGTGCGGTTGGCAGAACTCAAACCCATAGCCCAAGTTTCCCCAGATACCATTGAATTACCAGTACAACCAGAAAGTGATGGACGGTTGGCTGTGAGATTAGGAGATTTAATGAAAGACGGGGAACGGGTAATTTTAGTTAATATTTATGTGGGACAGTTCCCAGAAGGTAAACAGGCGATCGCTAGTATTCAAGTTCGCTACGATGATCCTGCCCATAACCAAATCGGGTTATACTCCCCCAATCTACCAATTTATGCTCATGTCACCGGGGTCTACCAACCAGCACCAAATCCCCAGGTACAACAATCGGTTTTAGCTTTGGCCAAATATCGGCAGACCCAGTTAGCAGAAACGAAATTACAGCAAGGCGATCGCGCTGGTGCTGCGACAATGTTACAAACTGCCGCTAAAACAGCTTTGCAAATGGGAGATACTAGTGCGGCAACGGTGTTACAAGTTTCCGCCACACGCTTACAAGCCGGGGAAGAGTTATCAGAAAGCGATCGCAAAAAAACCAGAATTGTCTCAAAAACTATTTTGCAAGATGCTTCTCCTCAATGAAAGTTCAACTAACATCGGCTCTAAATGATACTAACGTTGATGCTGCCCAACAAAGTAATCAACGCCAACTCTCAATTTCCATTTCCGCAATTCCGTCTGAGTTTGAACAAAATTTGCCATTGAATCTCTGCTTGATTCTCGATCAAAGTGGTTCTATGTCCGGTGGACCCATGAATATCGTGATTCAAGCAGTTGAGCAATTATTGGATCAGTTAAAAGTTGGCGATCGCATTTCCGTGATTGGTTTTGCTGGCAAATCTGGAGTCATTATCCCCAACCAAATCGTCCAAAGTATAGAAACCATCAAAACTCAGCTAAAAGCCAGGCTCAAGGCTGCTGGTGGCACTGTAATTGCGGAAGGTTTATCTTTGGGGATTACAGAATTACTCAAAGGCACAAAAGGGGCTGTTTCTCAAGCCTTCCTCCTCACAGATGGACATGGGGATAATGGCTTACAGATTTGGAAATGGCAAATTGGACCCAATGACAATAAACGTTGTTTGCAACTTGCCCAAAAAGCCGCCAAACTCAACCTGACAATTAATACTCTGGGTTTTGGTCATGACTGGAACCCAGATTTACTAGAAAAAATTGCTGATGCTGGGGGTGGGACTCTAGCTTATATCGAGAATCCTGAACAAGCCGTCACTCAATTTGCGAGGCTATTTCGTCGGGTGCAATCAGTCGGGTTAACAAATGCCTACCTACTCCTATCTTTCATTCCCGCTGTGCGTTTAGCAGAACTCAAACCTGTTGCTCAAGTTGCACCAGATACCATTGAACTACCAGTAGAAACCGATGCAAATGGGACTTTGGTGGTGCGGTTAGGAGACTTAATGAAAGATGCCGAACGGGTAGTTTTAGCGAATATTTATCTGGGACAATTACCAGAAGGGAAACAAGTCATTGGTCATATCCAAATTCGCTATGATGATCCATCTATGAATAAACAGGGATTACTTTCCCCGTTGATGCCAATATATGCTAATTTCACCAAGACCTATGGACCTGCTCTCAATGCTCAGGTACTACAGTCAATTTTGATATTAGCTAAATATCGCCAAACTCAATTAGCCGAGGCAAAATTAGAACAAGGCGATCGCATTGGGGCAGCAACCATGCTCCAAACCGCTGCTAACACCGCTTTACAAATCGGTGACACCAATGCAGCCACAGTGTTACAAGTTTCGGCAACTCGCTTACAGGCTGGTGAAGACTTGTCCGAAAGCGATCGCAAAAAGACGAGAATGGCATCAAAGACTGTTTTGAAAGCATAGCGGTCGGGTGGGCTTAAAAGCCTGCCCTATCAAGTCTTAGGTAATTTTTGCATCAGCGATCTGCTTGCAGCAGCGCTTCGCTATCGCTAAAAAACCACTGTAGATATCCGCCATATCATATTTTATTGAATTTGTACACACCTTATAGGAAGATGAATATGAATAATATAAGGTTTAAAGTATTCATATATGGTAAACACCTGGTATATATAAAGGCTTGGCTCACAGTCAGGCCTTTTTTATGTTTAAACTAGTTGATAAAATTTTATAGAAACTAATACTAACAATATTAATATGTGTTGTTAAAGTGATATATCACATTTGGAATAATTTGTACACATACCATGGGAAGATGATCTGTGACTAGAGTAGCACTAAATTAATTGAGTACGTTGTTAAGCACAGCAATTATGGAGGTTTGGTTATAGCACCAAACCTTTTTTTTAGTACGATTACCATAGTACAGGATTCCTAACTTGATTATCTAAGAGAACTCCACAAAAAACATGAACTGCTTGCAGCAGCGCTAGTTCCCTCCGGGACGCTCTCGCGTTCGCTATCCCATAGTAAGCGTGAAAATTTCCACAAACCATTTTCAATGTCATTCCCGCAAAAGCGGGAATCCAGA
>JANMEE010000182.1:0-5305 GCA_031376645.1 Dolichospermum sp. OTE_75_concoct_329_sub
AAATGCTTTCGGAAAATTGTTTGATATGATTGTGGTAACATTTTTTGCTTCGGGGGCTTCTTTGCCTCTATTTTTTTACCCCCTTATTTTCTCAAATTATTGCCACATCTTATCTTCAACCGCCTTGTCACCCGTTAAGGATAAATACCAATTCCTTCGTTTATACACAAAAATGGTGTTTTGTCAATAAAATTTAGATGCGTTTCCCTTGCACCAAAACCCTTATCCGGTGGGCATTGCCCACCCTACGTATTAGTTTAAAATCAAGTAGGAGTTCTATATAAATGTAACCCAAACTCCTATAATTTTCATAAGTCCTAAATTCAAAATTTTTATTTATGTCCAATCAAATTCATCTTCAAGTTAATGGAGAAACTCGCAATTGTTTATCACAAACACCTCTACCCGAACTACTCCAACAGTTGGGTTTTAATCCGCGGTTAGTAGCAGTAGAATATAACGGTGAAATCTTACATCGTCAATTTTGGGTAGAAACTCAAATCAAAAATGGCGATCGCTTAGAAGTAGTTACTATCGTTGGTGGTGGTTAGTTCAACAAACAAGAAGAACAAGATTCAGGACTATATAACCAACGATGATAGGTTTTCCGTTTCGCTAATTCCTTACCTTGACGGCCTAGTTTTTCCCGTAATTGTGAATCTTGACACAAACGATTGAAAGTTTGCAAGACTTCATAACCAGAATCGGGATTTACTAGCAAGCCATTTTCTTCATGATGAACCGCATCTAAAACACTACCTAAACGAGAAGCAATTACAGGTTTACCAAAATAACCTGCTTCTAAATAAACTACACCAAACTTATCTATATTTTGATCTTGATGATTATCAGAATTCAACATAGCGAAAATATCACAAGCTGCATAATAACCGGCTAAATCCCGTTCTGGTACATACCCAGCAAAATGGACTCTTTTAGCGATTCTTAACCTTTGGGCTTGGGATTTTAGCTGATTTTCACAACTGCCTTCACCGCAAATAATACAATGAACATCCACACCAAAATTTAGCAATACGGGAATATTATCTATTACCCGATCAAAGTTCTTATATTTAACCAAATTACCCACAGAAAGAATCACAATTGCTGTTTCCGGGATATTGTAAGTTTGACGAATGCGATTACGTAAATCATCAATATGACTCAGACTGGTAGGATTACCAAATCTTTCTGGTCTGACTACTGGATTAATAACATGAGTTGGTGTGTCTAAACGAAAAGTATTTCTTAAAGAATTGCGAATATAAGAACTATTACAAACAATTCCATCAGCGCGTTTGAGAGTTACTCTTAATAGCCATCTCCATAATGGGTTACTAGCTGTACGGACTAAATTATTATCATGTAAATAGATAAAAAAGCGAATTGGTAAAATATAACTTAGTACCAACAACGCTGGAAAATCATAACCTTGACACCATTCAATGTAGCGGTAATGATAGCGAAAATATAATTTAATAGCTAATAAAAATGCAGCAATAATATTGAATCCAGATTGAATAATATTTCCTAACCAGTTATCACACCAAGCAGGAAAATTAAACCAACGATAAACCGGAAATTGCTGGGATTTATCAAATTTTTTATCTCCAGCACAACCACCCGCTAAAACAATTACCCGATCTGGATCTTGTAAACAACGATTATAGACATATTCACCAATTACAGCCTCATCTGGACGGAATATTCGGGAAATAACTAGGATATCTGGATAAGCTGTATTATCTCTAACTTGTAACCCTAGTCGTGATATATTTTCCATAATTAAGCTTGATAAATTAACTGGAATTAGGGCGTTATCTTAAATTCAATAAAAGGCTTTTACTTCCGTAAGGGTTTAGCAATGCTAAATTCCTCCTGAATTTTGCTGTATATAGAAATAACGTTTTTAGATTTTGCTAATTTAGAAAAAATGCAATACCTTTGAGGATGTTTTAAAAGTCTCTCATGGTGTATCAAAGATTGTTTTACCCCTCCCTAACCCTCCCCTTAGAAAGGGGAGGGGACTTGATTTTCCTGTTTCCCCCCAATACATCGGGGGGACTAAGGGGGGTAAGCAATCATACCTGATATCACTTTATGGCTACGCCACGCTATGCCTGATGCCTCCGGCTCCCGCAGGGATACGGCACACTTCGTGAACGCTATCAAACAGCCTTTTAACAAATTTTGCTCCTCTATATTCTTGATTTAACAAGTATTCTGATTTGATGAATCCTTCTTCAAATGATCAAACACCAGGCTGACGAAATTGCAAATTTTCAACCTATTTTACCGCCTATTATTGTTTAATTTACCCAGGTTTATCAATGCTGGATAAGTTATTTGCATAACCCAAGATAGTTATGATTAATCACTGACACTCCCAAGAGATTACTCAGAAACTACTCGGAAAATTGTTAACCTTAACTATTTCCTTTAGAATATCGCAAATACTGGCTATTTTCATGCCAAAGCGCCAGAAAATATAGGTGATTTTGTAATCTGCGTCATAGCATTTACTGCCACATTATGATTTAATAATTCCCATCATTTTTACCTTTGTTGTTTACATAATTTTCATCCTTTGTTAGGGTATCAATCATTGCATTTAGTCCATGTTAAATTTGAATACCTCTAAATGGTAAGCATGGATATATTTGTCACAATACAGCCTATTCTCAAGGCTAGTTTCTCAAACTAAGCTAACAATTGATAGATAGTAAGTGTAAAATTTTTAAGTGTCACTGTGCTTACATCACTGATAAAAAGTAAAACCCCCTAAAATATAAGTGCTAAATATTCCGTCTCTATCCGGAAAAAATCAGTTAGTAGCAAAATTAGTAATATAAAAAAACTCGTATCATTTAAAAGACTCTTATTCAGATACTCAAATACTACTTAGAAGTAGCAGGATTTACACTTAATCAGTAAGTGCTGAAATATTGAACAAGAATTATTGCTGATATTATTAATTAATAAATGATACAAATTATTTTTTCAGACCTCACACTATCAGTATGGCATCACTGGGAATGAGAAATTATTAATTGATTCCAAAGTTTTTTGATGATAAGGATCTTTCACAGTACGGTTATCAACGCCAGAAATCTCTCCCTATTTCCTCCCTAATCAAGATCAGAAGCGGTAGATTAGAGATAGGGTTGCTTCTTCTGACAGAGGCGGTCATCATAAAAATACAGTTCCATAAATGTCTTATGAGTAAAAAAATACAAGGATTCCTCAAGCCCCTATTTAAAACCGTCTTTATCCTTAGCCTAGTGCTAACATTAGCATTTAGTCATGCCAATGATGCTTTAGCAGCCCGTAGTGGTGGCAGAATTGGTGGTGGTTCCTTTAGAATGCCTTCTAGTCGTACTTATGCACCACGTACCAATATGCCTGGCAGTGGCGGCTACTATGCTCCTTATGGCGGTGGTTTCGGATTTCCATTTCTTTTGCCCTTATGGGGTTTCGGTGGTGGTTTTGGCGGTTTATTTGGGATTATCATCTTCTTCACAATGGCGAATTTTTTAGTCCAAACATTTCGTCGTGTTACCAGTGGAGAAACTGAAGAAGTCAGCTATAGCAGCAATCCTTCTGTTTCCGTCACTCGTTTACAAGTTGGTTTATTAGCCCAAGCTAGAGACTTACAACCTGAACTAAATCGCATTGCGGAAACTGCTGATACCAATAGCCCAGAAGGCAGAAGCGAAGTTTTACAAGAAGCTAGTTTGGCTTTATTGCGTCACCCTGAATATTGGGTATATGCAGGTGGAGGAACTCAACAAGCAAAGTTAAATTCCGCAGAATCTCAATTCAATCGTTTATCTTTAGCCGAACGCAGTAAGTTTAGTGAAGAAACTCTCTCTAATGTCAATAATCAACTCAAGGCTGTTCTGAGTCAGGAAGCTTTATCTGGTGAAGATAATCCCACTCGCTTGATTAGCGAAGGACCAGGAGAATATATTATTGTCACCTTATTAGCAGCTACTTTGGGTAAATGCGAAATTCCTGCTATTAATAGTGCTGATGATTTACGTCAAGCTTTACGTCAAATTGGTAGTCTTGGTGGTGAACAACTGTTAGCAATTGAAGTTTTGTGGACTCCCCAAGCGTCAGGGGATACATTGACATCAGATGATTTGTTTGCTGAATATCCTGATTTGAAGTTGGTTTAATTGGGAATTTCATCAAACTTTTGTAGAGACGTTCCATGGAACATCTCTACATTTTTTTTACAGCGGTTTCCGCTCTTATGATGTACATCTTAGCCTCCTCATCGCTTGCACCGGAGGAGGTTAGGGGTGGGGTTTTTGTATTTCATAACACCGAGAAGTGCTGTAACTACTTTGGAAACTGTCGTTCTCGCACTTCAACAGCGTAATCTTGTACAGCGTTGGTAATTGTTTCTCGCAAATTTGTATAAACTTTGGCGAATGGTGGTTGCTTTTCTGAAAGTCCGAGAATATCAGAAGTTACTAATACTTGACCATCACAGTGAGAACCTGCACCAATGCCGATGGTGGGAATACGGAGTTTATCAGTGATTTGTAGCGCTAGTTTGGCGGGAATATGTTCTAATACTATCGCAAAAACACCAGCTTGTTCGAGAGCGATCGCTTCATGCAAAATCCTCTCTCCCTCTTCCTGGGTTTTTCCCTGTTGTCGCAACCCTAATTGATGGATTGATTGGGGTGTTAATCCTACATGACCCATAACAGGAATCCCAGATTGCACTAACCGGGTAATGGTTTCTACCATTGCGGGATAACCACCTTCTAATTTTACTGCCTGCGCTCCTGTTTCTTTTAATACTCTACCGGCGGAGTGCATGGCTTGGAAGATGCTTTCTTGATAAGTCAAAAATGGTAAATCTACCACTACTAAAGCGTTTTTGACACCACGCCGCACAGCTTTAGCATGATGGATCATTTCATCTAAAGTTATGGGTAAGGTGGTTTCATAACCAAGAATAACCGCAAGAGAATCACCAACTAGGATTAAGTCTACACCAGCGACATCTAAAAGTTGAGCGATCGCATAATCCCAGGCAGTTAACGCAACAATCGCCCGTCCCTGTTGTTTCCATTGAGTTAATTGTTGGGTAGTAACTGCCATAACCAAATTTTAGATTTTAGATTTTAGATTTTGGATTAGGAACTACTGGAAAATTCTTTCCTTTGTTCCCTGTCACCTGTCACCTGTCACCTGTCACCTGTCACCTGTCACCTGTCACCTGTCACCTGTCACCTGTCACCTGTCACCTGTCACCTGTCACCTGTCACCTGTCACCTGTCACCTG
>JANMEE010000183.1:0-12923 GCA_031376645.1 Dolichospermum sp. OTE_75_concoct_329_sub
CAAAAATAATCTATTCGTAGGGTGCGTTAGTGATAACGTAACGCACCATTTTCTTATCTTAGATAATTAGTAGATTTAATATCCCAAGTTTAAACTTCCACCTCTTGAACGACCTCTAAAGGTAATTCTAATATTTCTACAATTTCTTGATCACTTAAACCTAATTGCCGTAATTTTTCGATTTTTTCTATAGTATTTTTATTCTTTTTACGTTGCGGTAATTTAGAATTACCAGGATTATTTTTATCTGATTTAGTTTTCGGTTGTTTAGAACCAAGATTTATACAGCCAATTAAATTACTATTAATTTTACTATTATCACCCAAAGAAATATTTATATTTCCCTGTCGTTCAAGAACAGATTTCAGATTACCTTTATCAACTGGTTCATCAAAAATATCAGATAACATTTGCAAGAGTTCGTAACCTACATCCTTCGCATGACCAGCGCTACAACCACAAGTTTCAGCAATATCAGCATATTTTTGATATTTTAGTGTTCCTTCAATAACGCCACGTTGTAAGTCGTTGAGATGCTGTCCTGTGTTGAGATAAAGAGCGTCATCCACAAGTTGTAGTAGTTGCTGAACCTGCATATTGATAAATGTAACGCGACATAGGTAATTTTAGCAGACTTTATCCGTATTTTTCAGCTTTTTTCCGTCTGTTTTTTAATTTTTTTTACGATCCGCTTTTTTCCGCTTTTCGCTTGCATAAATTGATATCATAACTTGCTCTAAATATTACTCATTTGCTGCTTGTAAAACCTGTGCATAGAGTTGACTACTCACCCGAAAACCTGCTTGAATAATTAAGGCATCTATTACTGGTTGAACTGTAGGAATAAGTTTTCTTTGCTTGGCAACTAATAGAATACCAAGTATGCCCGTAATAGGCAATCCTAAGCGAGTAGCTTCTCTTCTGCCAAGACGTTCATCAATTAATAATTCATCTGCTTCTAATTCTATAACAAGAGCTATTGCCTCAGCTTCACCCCGATCCAAATTGTGATTATTCCGTAATATAGAAATAAGTTCCAGATTTTTTGCTGGTATAACTTCAATCCAATCTAAAGAAAGCACTTCTGCAATGAGATTTTCTTCATCACTAGCATTTATGAGTTCTTCTGCAACTCCTTGAGGAATAATAACTCTGTTGTAAATCTGTTGTAAAAGTGACAAGTAACCAACAATAGCTAGATTGCTCAGGGGTGATGTATCACTAACTACTATCATAACCAACCTTTTGCGCGGAGATGCAGAATATCTTCCTGTAATTCAGCTACATCATAGTGAACACATATCCCACGTTCAGCAAGTAATTTTTGCAGCTTAATTTGATTCATGCTTATTATTTCACTAGCTTTACCTAAGCTGATTTTTTCTTGTTGAAATAGCAAAATTACAATTTCTAGTAAAAGTTGTTTTTCTGATAAACCACTTACCTTGAGGACTTCATCTGAAATTATCATGATTACTTTTGTGAATAGTTTTTTCCATCCTAACAAATATGAATTACACTAACCCAGGTTGCTACTTATCTAGTTGAGACTGGTCATGGATAATTGGTCATAAAATCCCAGTTTTAATCTTGTTAATCCTTCAATCCTGGACATCCTGATTCTGACAGTTTTCCTAATAATATTTATATTGTAGCAGTTTTTGAACCTGCATATTGATAAATGTAACGCGACATAGGTAATTTTAGCAGACTTTATCCGTATTTTTCAGCTTTTTTCCGTCTGTTTTTAAATTTTTTTTACGATCCGCTTTTTTCCGCTTTTCAAGATTAGGTGAGTGGTGTAATTTCTTATAGATATAAGTCCACAATTCTATTTGTGGGAGTTCGCACATTTTTCCGCGGGGATACACATTGATTTTTTTGGTGGGTAAAAATACTATCAGTAAAGGCTTAGGAAATTCCAAGCCGAATCAATACCTTAGCAATTCACAGTAATTTTTTTTTGGAGTAACAAGCGTATGATTAAAAATATCAAGTCACCGAAGAAGTCATTTATCTTATCTGGGTTGTCAGCAGTTCTATCAGCTTGTGTTTTAGCCACGGGTTCTAGTCTAATACTGCCTTCCATCAACTCAAGTGCCTTAGCAGAAAACCCTAACAATCTTCAGGTTGATTTTCGTGAGTTTGGAAGCACTATGAACTATGATCGCGTCAAAGGGACGTGTACTGTAATCAGTAAATCTCGTGAGGTTGTTCAGATACGTCCTTGTCGTACCAGTTGGACACAAATTGCTTACGCAGGGAGAAGAATTATTTTTTATGATCGCAATGCTAGAGAGATGGAGATTAACGTTGTCAATCCTCCAGATGGCGGTATTGGAAGCGTACTCAAAAAATATGGTCCTGCTGAAAAGGTTCGTGGAACATGGGCAACAATCACTCACATTGGTAACGGAGTTTTCAGATTTACAGACGACAACGGCCAATTTTGGAATTACACAATTGATCCAAAGAACTTCAATCTAGTACCAGTTAAAAAGTAAGAGTTATTTATAGCGACTATCTTGAAAGTCAAGCGATCGCACTTCCCAATATATTCAGATCCCCGACTTCTTAAAGAAGTCGGGGATCTAGTTACCCTAAATAGCTATAAAACATTTATTTCTGTTATATAATTAAAACAAATTTGTAAAATATTGAGAACCTTATGACTCAGATTATAATTGAAGAAGCTACTCAAAATTTATATAAACTACTAGAACAAGTCGCTAAAGGTGAGCAATTTATTCTGATGAAAGAAGGCAAAGAAATTGCTCGTCTTCTTCCTCCCCAACAGGTAAAAAAAGTATTTCCTAGTTTAAACGATTTTAGAAAATCCATAGTTTTAAAAGGAAGTTCAATGAGTACCACGATATTAGCAGAGAGAACGAAAGATATTGATTTATTTAGATACTAGTGCCATTGTTCCTTCTTTTATTAACTTCCAATCTGAATTTTATTTAGATATGCTTATTTATTACTTTTAAGGCGATTTTCTATTTCTGAAGGTGAAGCAAACTCTAAAAATAATTCAATTGCTTCTTTTAAATTATCTTTTGCTTCCTCAATACTGTCTCCCTGACTAGCAATATCTAATTCTGGACAAAGGGAAATATACCCATTATCTTCTTTTTCAATAATGACGGTAAATCTTTGTTTGATAGTTGGCATTGACTATGTAAACTCCTGAATATCTTTTATTATTATACTGCTGATTGTTCAAAAAATAATTTTTAGCCATTCAGCACTTTTATAGACATCTATAACTATTGTAGAGATGTTTCATATAACTTTCTCTTGACTCAACCAACTATATAAACCTTCCAAACCTTCCCCAGTAGTCGCAGAAACTTGGAAAATTTGTATATTTGGGTTTACCTGTTTAGCATATTCAATACAACGTTGAACATCAAAATTGAGATAAGGTAATAAATCAATTTTCGTTAAAATCATCACCTCACTACTACGAAACATATAGGGGTATTTAATCGGTTTATCTTCCCCTTCTGTTACCGATAAAATTACCAGCTTAGCGGCTTCTCCTAAGTCAAATAAAGCCGGACAAACTAAATTTCCGACATTTTCAATCATCACCACAGAATTTAATGGTGGGTTAAGTTCCTGCAAACCTCTTTCTATCATTGATGCGTCTAAATGACAGCCTGTACCCGTGTTGATTTGCACAACTTTACAACCAGTTGCTTTAATTTTTTCTGCATCATTAGTAGTTTCTTGATCACCTTCAATCACGCTAATAGTTAATTTATCTTTTAAATCATTAATGGTCCGAGTTAATAAGGTGGTTTTTCCCGAACCTGGAGAACTCATTAAATTCAAAGCCAGGATATTTCGACCTTTAAACCAACCGCGATTTTGGGCAGCTAATAAGTTGTTTTTACCTAAAACTTCTTGTTCTAAAGATATCGTTGTATTATGAATTTTAGCATGAACTTGGGGTGCTTCTTCATGGTGATGAGAATGAGTAATTACAGTTCCATTTGCTAAAGTATGAGTATGATGATGTTCATTTTCCATGTTTGTAATTGTCGTTTGATTATGGTCAGAACAACCGCAGGTTACACACATAATTCCTCCACTTCAATTTCTTTGATTTTTAATTCTTCACCAGCTATGATATCTAATTGCACACTACCACATTCACAAATACCAAAAGGTTTATCTATAGGAAAAATTGTCCTACATTGACGACATTTAGCCATTCCGGGTATTTCTAAAATTTCTAATATTGCTCCTTCAACTATTGTACCTTGGGCGCAAATATCAAAGCAAAATTTAATCGCATCTGGCATAATAGCTGATAATTTACCAACTTCTAATAATACCCTTTGGACTTTTTGATTTTGGGCATTTTCGCTAACTATGGCGATAATATTTTGAGTTATTCCGAGTTCGTGCATAAAAAAAGAGCAATTAAGAGTTTTCTAGCATTTTCAGAATATGTTTAGCTAAGTTTTCATTAATTTCTCTATGTCTGGGAATGGGTTGTGAAACTTTGGTAATAGGATTTTGATACCAGTCATGATTACTACCATGTCTGATAAAAATACAACCTATTTCTTCTAATTGTTTAATTAAGTCTCTCCTTTTCACAATAATTCTAACTCCGCTACTTTTCTAATAGCTGGAATATTATCACTGCTAAATTCGTGATACAAATCTAATAAGTTGTTTTGGAGTTCTTCTAAAGAATTTCCTTGTGTCCAATAATCAGGATATTCTTCTAAGTAACCGATAAACATATCCTCATCTTGCCAATAAATATATTTTCTCTTTTTGATTGTTTCCATAATTACTTAGTTATTTTCTGATTGCAAATAATTATTGTCTAGCATTATATCACTGATTCATAAAATTAACAAATTCGTGGAAGTTGATCTCCTACTAGCATATCAATTATTCTTTCTGCACCAAAGGCTGTTTTTAAGAGAACTATTCCTGGTGGTGTAGGGATAATTTCACCTATGATAGATGCTTGTTTTCCTGTGGGGTGAATTTTCATTGTTGCTAAGATTAAATCGGCTTTTTCTGGAGGGGTGACTATAACTAATTTTCCTTCGTTGGCTAGATATAAGGGGTCTAAACCTAATATTTCACAGACTCCATTTACTTCTTCTCGAATAGGAATTGCATTTTCATTAATGCGTATACCGACGTTTGCTGTGAGGGCAAATTCATTTAATACTGTGGCTAAACCTCCTCTAGTTGCGTCTCGCATGGCATGAATTTCTGGACAAACTTTGATAATTTCAGCAACTAATTCATGTAATGGTTGACAGTCACTTTCTATATCTGTTTCTAGTGCTAATTCTCCTCTAGCAATTAATATTGCTGTACCATGATTTCCAATTTCACCGTTAATAATTACTACATCTCCTGGTTGAATATTGCGCGGAGAAATATCCATTCCTGGGGCAATCATACCAATTCCCGCAGTGTTAATAAATAGTTTATCGGCACAACCACGATTAACAACTTTTGTGTCTCCTGTAACTATTTGCACTCCAGCTTTTTGTGCTGCTTGCTGCATACTGGAAACTACACGGCGTAATGTTTCTACTGGTAATCCTTCTTCTAAAATCATGCTACAGGTGAGATACAAAGGTTTTGCACCACTCACTGCTAAATCGTTAATTGTGCCATTAATTGCTAATTCTCCTATGTCTGAGCCAGGGAAAAATAAGGGGTCTACTACATAAGAATCTGTGGTAAATGCTAATCTATTTCCATGTTGAGAAAGGCTGGCTAAATCAAATGTGGCTTGGTCTTCTAACTGGGAGAGAATGGGATTATTAAAGGTTTTGACAAATACATCATCTATCAAGTCACGCATGGCTTTACCACCGCTGCCATGGGCGAGATTAATATGGGTATCGCGGACTTTTCCCTGGCGACGACGGACTTGCTCAATTTTTTCAAACAGTGGATTTTGATTGGGAATAATTGTCATTTTTAAATTGTTTTGTAATTATAGTTTTTTGTCGTGGGACAGGCAATATGCCTGTCATTTTTAATTATTTATCTATTTTTTCGATCATTTCTGTCATCCCTATCATCTCTGTCGTCTCTATCATCTCTATCGTCTCTGTCTTCGCGCTTATTGTTGTTTTTGTCATATTGTAAAACACCACCAACTGCCCAATCTTCTCGTTCAGTTTCTTCAACATGAACAATTATTGACTCTGATTTAGTATCTAAAGTGGAGGCTAAAGCATCAGTCACAGCCTTAACTAATTTTCGTTTTCTTTCTATGGAGTTACCCTTACTAATTTGGATAGTTACATAAGCCATATAATTTTCCTCAAATTGTGCAATTTAGACTGATAGAACTTCGGGAGCTACACCTGATTTATCACGTTTAGCCATAGTTGAAAGTCGCCCATATTTGTAATATGCTGCACAAGCACCTTCGGAGGAAACCATACAAGTTCCAATGGGTGTTTCTGGGGTACAAGCTGTTCCAAATACTTTACATTGCCAAGGTTTTAAAACTCCTTTGAGAATTTCTCCACATTGGCAAGCTTTATGATCTGCTACTGTTAAGTTAGGAATTGTAAATTTAGCTTCAGCATCAAATTGGGCATATTTTTCGCGGATTTTAAAACCGGAATTGGGGATTTCTCCTAAACCTCTCCAGGCAAATTTTTCCCGCACTGTAAATACTTGATTTATAGCTGTTAATGCGTTTTTATTTCCGGCTGGTTCGACTAAGCGATTATATTGATTTTCAACTTGACAACGATTTTCTACTATTTGTTTTAATAACATCCAAATTGATTGGAAGATATCTAATGGTTCAAATCCAGAAATAACGATGGGTTTATGATATTCTTGGGCAATAAATTCATAAGGTTCTGTACCTATAACCATACTTACATGACCAGGACCAACAAAACCATCAAGTTCTAAATCTGGGTTTTCTAATAATGCTTGAAGGGCGGGAATTACTAATACATGATTAGAAAACATACTGAAGTTAGTTATATTTTCTGCGGCTGCTTGAAGTATGGTAAATGCGGTACTGGGAGCGGTAGTTTCAAAACCTAAACCGAAGAAGACTATTTCTTTATTGGGGTTCTCTTTGGCTATTTTGAGGCTGTCTAAGGGCGAATAAACCATGCGAATATCCGCACCTTGGGCTTTGGCTTGCAATAGGCTGGTTTTTGCACCGGGTACGCGCATTGCGTCGCCAAATGTGGTAAAGATGATCTGAGGATTTTGACAAAGGGCGATCGCATCGTCTATTCTCCCTTTAGGCATAACACAAACTGGACAACCAGGACCATGAATTAATTCGATATTATCGGGTAATAGTTCTTCAATTCCGTATTTAAAAATAGCATGAGTATGTCCTCCACATACTTCCATTATTTTTATATGTTTGTCTATTTGTTGGCTGAGTTTTTGGATTTCTTTTTGGAGGGATTGGGCTTTTTCTGGGTTGCGAAATTCGTCTACATATTTCATATTAATTTTTAATAAACCACGTTCGCGGAGCGTCCCGGAGGGATATAGGCACGAAGGACACGAAGGAAGGAAGAAGGAAGAAGGAAGAGAAGAAATTTTAAGTGTAGGACTGGGCTATTTCTTGCAATAATTGTAATGTTTCTGCTGCTTCTTGTTCGTTGATTCTATTCATTGCAAAACCAACGTGAACTAATACCCAATCTCCTATACATTTTTCGGGAGGGTGTTGTTCGTCTACTATACAAGCTATGTTTATTTGTCTTGTGACTCCTCCAATATTAACTATTGCTAGTTTATGTTCATGATTGCTTATTTCTGTTATTTGTCCGGGTATTCCTAAACACATTTGGATTTTCCTTTTTTAAGATTTACGAACCACAAATACAGATCCCCGACTTCTGGAATTAATTCACAATTTATTTATAAACTAAAAAAAGAAGTCGGGGATCTTTTCAGATATTTAGCGGCTGCAATTACGGCTTGTCCTAATGATAATCCTCCATCATTTGCAGGTGTTATACTATGGGTGAGGACGTTTATTTGTAATTTTTCTAGTCGCATTTTTACCTGTTGTAATAAAATTTGATTCTGAAACACTCCTCCTGTTAATGCTATTTGATGAAATTCATGTTCTTTTCTCAGTTGTTTAACTGTTGTGACAATAGTAATTGCTAAACTTTTATGGAATTTTGCCGCTATTTCTGATGATGAAATGTGCTGTTTGATATCATTGAGGATTTCTCGCCATGTTGGAGATGTATCTATATAATAAATATTATCTGATTTTTCTAACTTGAAAGAATAATTTAGAGTTTCTTTATCATTATTTAAGATATTTAGATCAGCCATTGCTTCCATTTCTATGGCTGCTTGTCCTTCATAACTACATTTTTCTGGACAAATACCTATTGCGGCTGCTACTGCATCAAATAATCTCCCTACTGATGATGTTAAGGGTGAATTAATACCTTTTTTTATAATTTGCTTGAGTAGTTTGGGGTTTTTATTTTCTAGAAATTTGATTATTTCTAAATCACCGTACTTTTCTGTTATTTCTTCCCAAGTAGAAGCATTAATTAGTTGAAAGTATGTGTTTCTCCACGGTTGATAAATTGCCTGTTTTCCTCCTATCATTGCCATGGGTTTAAATGTCGCTAAACGTTGAAAGCTTTGATAATCTGCTAATAGAAATTCTCCACCCCATAATTGACCATCTTCACCATAACCCAAACCATCAAATGCTATTCCTAAAATGGGTTTTGTATCTAGAGAAATTTGATTTTCTGCCATACAAGCTGCTATATGGGCATGATGATGTTGAATTTCCTCTAATTTAATTTTATTGCCTATTGCTAGTTCTTTACCAAGTTTAGATGATAGATATTCTGGATGTTTATCAATAGCAATTATTTCTGGTTTATGGGCAAATAAGTTTAAATATAAATTCAATGTTTCTTGATAAGCGTTAAATGCATTTGCGTTTTCTAAATCCCCTAAATGTTGTGATAAAATTGCTTCCCCTTCTCGTAATAAACAAAAGGTATTTTTTAACTCGCTACCCATTGCTAAAATTGGCGGTACTTTCTCAAATCCAGGTGGTAATTTAATCGGTGCTGGTGCATATCCTCTAGCCCGTCTGAGGATTTGAATTTGATTATCATTAACTCTAACAACTGAATCATCTACCCTATTAACAATATCACGATTATGAAACAGAAAATAATCCGCTATTTTCGATAATTTATCTTTTGCATCTTCATTATCTATACATTGTGGTTCATCAGAAATATTCCCGCTAGTTAATACTATTGGTACTTTCATTCTCCTGAGGATTAAATGATGTAAAGGCGTATAAGGTAGCATAAAACCCAGAGTATTTTGTCCCGGTGCTATAGAAGATGCTAACTTACTATTATCTTTAATGTTTAATAAAACTATTGGTGCAGTAGCACTGGTTAATAATTCTTTTTCTAAATCATTAATATGGCAATACTCAGAAATAATATTAATATCTCTTGCCATTAAAGCTAAAGGTTTATGATCACGTTGTTTCCGGTTTCTGAGTTTTTGAACTGCGGTTTCTAAAGTTGCATTACAAGCTAAATGAAAACCTCCTAAACCCTTAATAGCAACAATTTCACCCTTTTGTAATAAAGTACAAACAGCATCCACATCATCCAACATAGAAAACATATCAGAGATAACTGGTTTACCGTCAGACCTTTCTAACCATGCACGTGGTCCACATACATGACAAGCGATAGGTTGGGCATGAAAACGCCGATTTTCTACATCTTGATATTCCTGTTCACACTCTCCACACATCGAAAAATTCACCATGCTGGTGTTATTTTTATCGTAAGGAATAGCGCGAATAATGCTCAACCTTGGGCCACAATGAGTACAATTAGTAAAAGAATAACGAAAATAACGACTAAAAGGATCAAAAATCTCCTTTTGACATTGGGGACAAGTTGCAGCGTCAGGAGAAATTTCAGTTTTTACCACACTATTTACGCTGGGAGAAATCACAAAGTCATCAAAATCAAACTCCCCTAAATAAAGACTTCTAATCACCTCATTAATTCTTGCTAAAGGAGGACATTCCTGATACAATTTCCCTACAAAATCTGTTATTTTCTCCTCACTACCAGAAACCCGAATTAATACCCCTTCACCATCATTACAAACATCACCCTTTAGCCCCAAAACTCTCGCCAAATGATACACAGTAGGACGAAAACCTACACCTTGAACAATCCCACGAACCCTCACCTCTTCTATTCTCATTATTCCTCCTCTGGGTGAGATAATTAAAACTTCCAAATCAAAACGCGATTATTTCCAGAATCAGAAACCACCGCAGTTTCCCCGCAAACCTTAATTCCATAACACCAATTTAAACTTCGTCTCGTTGGTAGTCCAAAATTGCCATTTTCGCTTTTATTTGTAAAGTTATCTTGTCCAATCACACCATCAGCATTCGCACCCTGCAACAATAAAATAGATTCTCGTTTCTTCCATCCTAACAAACGCGAATTAGCTGTATCGGCAACTATTAACCAATCTCCTGCAATATCTACCCCATAAGGCATACTTAAACTACTTGCAGTCGGGAAATAAACTCCTTGATTTAATTCCACAAAATTAAAGTTTTTTTGTCCTAAAACCACTGCACAAGGGGCATTATTTTCTGTTGGTATTCCCTCCCAAATCATCACCCGGTTATTACCTGCATCAGTGACAACTAAATTATCTTCCCAAAGGGTGATATCATGACACCAACGCATACTGGAAGCCGTAGGAGAACCACCCCCATTTTCATTGCGTGATATCATGTCTGGTTGTCCCAAAACTATATCCGCAGGTTGGCCATTTTCTGTGGGTAATTGATTCCAAATTAATAACCGACGATTTCCAGTATCAGCTACAAATAATTTATTTTCATAACAGAAAATACCATAAGGCCAATGCAGTGTATTAGCTGCGGGTTGTTGACTTCCCCTGTTAGGTATATTATCAATAAAGTTATTTTGTCCTAATACTAAATCTGCGGGAATATGACTATCTTTGGGGATATTATACCAGATTAAAATGCGATGGTTCCAAGCGTCTGCAACGGCTAAACCATTACCACATTTACAAATACCTGTAGGCACACTAAATGTAGATTTTCCTGCTGTACCTTTGGCATTTTGTCCTTCAGTATAAAAGTCTGGTTGTCCGATTATCCAGTCAGCAGGTTGATTATCCTCTGTGGGTAAATTTTGCCAACCTAATAAACGATGATGTCCTGTATCTGCTACCCATAATGGTCCAGTTGGTGATAATAAACAAGCTGCACGAGGTCCAAACATTGTTGTGGGAGTGGGTGCAAGAGGAATTACTAATTGTTCTGGTGTAATATTGTTTCCTAATGTTATTTTTGCACCGTCAGTAGATAAAGGTAAATGAGGGATATTTTGGGTTTGCAATGTAGATAGGGAATTAATATTGGTTAATATTACCAGTTTTTACTCTATGAAAAAACCTGGAATAATTAGATCAATTTCCTCCATCTGTCATAAAAATTCTGTTAAATAAATTACAATTTTCTAATACTAGATAATTTCCTGTTTTATTAAAGATAATTTATTTACCCGAAAATCGTCGTAACGAACTATTCCCCATATCAATAGCTAATAATTGTCCATGATTTCCAAAACTGACAGAAGATTGTATTTTCTTATTTACATAAGGTATACTAACAAAACCTAAAAGAGTGTCCTGAGATTGCCATTGTCCAATGTATTTTGCAGACGCTAAAGGAGGATAAAAAGAACTAGCAAACTGATATAATAACCGTCGTATTGCCTTAGTCACAATACCCACAGGTAAATAATCTTGCCACATACTAGCAGACTGCACTAAAGGCAATTTAGGTATAGCTATTCACAATAATTCCAACCAAGTATCTTCCCATTTTAACCTGTGGAATAGACTTCTTCTACTAATGTGACAACAGGGTTTTTAACCTTAAATGTGAAAGTTTGAGCGAAATTCAGGACAGTTTCGACAGTATCAAGTAAACTACCATTCCAATGTTGTTCTAACCAACCTCATCTTCGTTCTATTGGGTTGTATTTGCTGTGATAAGGCGGATAATAAGCGAGTTGTCCAGTTGAGATGATGGAAAAATCGACAATCCGCTTCATAAACTGAGTCCGACGGGAATGATTTTCCGGTCTATTATCTTGATTAATTACCAGTTTTTGAATGTGAGTAAAATGTACTTTTAAAGCTGGGATCAGTTTGACTTTGTGGGTCTACTAAGGATTTCATATCCTTCAACAAGTTCGGTAATTTTACTTCTGCCCCCTTGCGTCCACAAGGAGTCGAAACCATCAATAATCGGCTGACCACTCTCCAACTCCTGCATCCCTCTCCTGATGGTACGTTTATTCCATCCTCACTCCCGTTCTACTAAAGTCTGTCTACCTATTCCCAATCCTTTGACTACCTCTGCCATGAATTGTCTTCGGTCACTTCCCTTGAGTGTTTTGGCTGTTTTTATGTACAGAGATTTTAGGTTCTCCGTGAGTTGAATGATAAATTTTGGACGCATGAGGTCATTTGCACAGTGAAATTATCTTCTTTCATTATAGGATCAATCATTCTATGGAGTTCTCTTAGAGAACTCCACAAAAAAGATTATCCAATTTTGTGGGATGGACATCTTGCCCGTCCTTGTATTATTAGGGGACCAGATGCCCGCACCACAAAAAAATTTAGGATATTTTTTTAATTGGAAGTCTCTTAGAGAACTCCACAAAAAACATGAACTGCTTGCAGCAGCGCTAGTTCCCTCCGGGACGCTCTCGCGTTCGCTATCCCATAGTAAGCGTGAAAATTTCCACAAACCATTTTCAATGTCATTCCCGCAAAAGCGGGAATCCAGA
>JANMEE010000186.1:0-18821 GCA_031376645.1 Dolichospermum sp. OTE_75_concoct_329_sub
TGAACGGGTTTGCTGGTTCCCGGGATTATATCCATTCAAAAATCAGCATTTAAATACCACAGTGAATAAATTCACTCGTGTCGCTTCCCTCTGTTGGGAGCCAAGCCACTGAGTTTCCCGCATACCGCGAGGTTTTATGAATAAATACAAAAAGTTTTATATGGTAAACTAATTTTAGACTAGACTAGACTGGTAACATATACAGACAAATGATCAGCAAGAGTGTAGAATATAAATGTGTTTTTATTACCTGCAAATTTCTCAACAGTAATTTAAAACACCTGTGATCGTAGTTAAATCTACTAAATGTAAAATACTCTACCTCTTTGCAAAAAAAATCACCTAAGCTGTTCTGCATTTAAATTGTATAAGAGACTTCCAAATAAAAAAATATCCCAATTGTATAAGAGACTTCCAAATAAAAAAATATCCCAAAATTTCTTGTGATGCAGGCATCTTGCCTGCTAATAATATCAGGACGGGCAGGATGCCCATCCCACACACAAGATTGGATAGCGTAGAACTAGCGCTGCTGCAAGCAGTTCATCTTTTTTGTGGAGTCCTCTAACCTGTTAGGAGTCTAAATATTGTGGACTGGGTATCTCTGATCACCCGAATGTTTAAATTAGATGCGTTTTAGCTTATAAAATGTTTACTGGATAATAGAATAAGTTATAAGTCTAAATAGTTCCTCCAACTTTTTATCCCGACACCTGAACTATTTAAATTTGTTAGTCTATTCTTGATTGCTGAACAGACCGAACTCACTTTTTTCAACGAAAATCTCTGTATACTCTTAACCTTACTATATATTCCATAAAACTCAATGCTTGAAAAGCAAATTACAAACGACGCAAATTCTCTTGATAACATCATTTCTACCACTAAATCATTTCCAAATTCCACATTTTACCCGATTAGTGAAGAAAGTAATGATTGGAACTTAAAACAATTTTTAGATATTTTGCAGCGCCGAGCAATTATCATTATAGGGATTGTTTCTGTTGGTATGGCGGGGGCTACTTATTCAACACTAAACGAGAAATCTATATATCAAAGCAAGTTTCAAATATTAGTTGAACCTGTTAATAATGACAGTGATTTAGGTAAATTGGATGTATTAATAGATCCTAGTAGTGTGACATCAAATAAACTAGATTATGAAAGTCAAATTCAAGTTCTCAAAAGTCCAGAACTGCTAAGACCAGTTATAAAAAAGATACAGGAATCCTATCCCGATATTAATTATTCGACTCTTCTCGAAAATTTAACTATTCGTCGTTTTGGAGCAGCAAAAGTAATCGAAGTTAGTTATAACAATCATGATACCAAAAAAATTATTTCTGTATTAGACACAATTTCTAATTTCTACTTAAAATACAGTCTCAATAAGCGGCAAACTAAACTCCGTCAGGGAGTTGAATTTGTCAATAGAGAACTACCTAAGATTCAAAATCGGGTAGCACAGACGCAAAAAGAACTGCAACTATTTCGACAAAAATACAATTTTATTGATCCAAATAACCAAGCTAGTTTAATTTCTGGTCAAATTCAAGCACTAACGCAACAACGACTAAATATAAATCAACAGTTGGCTTATGCCAAGTTTAATTATCTAAGCTTACAGGGAGAAACAGGACAATTAAGTGCTATAAATAATTCTTCTATGTATCAGCAGTTAATCACTCAGCAGAGCCAATTAGAAACCCAAATATCTGGAGAATTAGCTAGATTTAACCCAGATAATCCGGTTGTTAAAACCTTACAAGAAAAAAGCAACAATCTCTTACCTCTGATTGAAAAAGAAGCAAGGAGATCTTTGAATATCAAAGTAGCTGAAGCTGCAAATTTAGTGTGGAAAGTAGAAGCAGATAATCAACAATTATTACAAGCAGAACAAAAACTACAAATTACACTGGCACAACTACCATCTTTAACTAGACAATACGCTAACATCCAGACAAATTTACAAATAGCAAATGAGAGTTTAACCCGGTTTTTGAGTACCCGGGAACAACTACAAATACAAGTAGCACAAACAGAATTGCCTTGGGAATTAATCCAAGCACCTAATCTTCCATATCCAATTTCACCGAATATTCCCCGCAATTTAATACTGGGATTTGTAGCTAGTTTTTTATTGGGTCTCGGTGTTGCCAAAATCGCGGAAGACTTAGATAATACATTTCATACTATTGAAAGTATTAAAGAGAAGATAAAAATACCCGTAATAGGAACTCTTCCCTTCGATAAATCCTTCGTTGATCCGTTGTCAAATTCAAATAGTAGCGTCAGTAATGGCAAAAAAGTTTTAGCTGATACTCCCCAAGACACAGATAAATCTTCTCATATCTTTCGTCGTCAAACAGGGTATTATGGTCAAGGAGAATTTTGGGAATCGCTACAGGTTTTATATAGCAATATTCAACTACTTAATTCTGGCCGACCTATTAATTCTCTAGTTATTTCCTCCCCTATGCCAGGAGATGGTAAAAGTACAGTAGCATTTAATTTAGCAAAAATAGCTACGGTGATGGGAAAAAGAGTATTAATTGTAGATACCGATCTCCGTCGTCCTCAGATTCACAAATTATCAGGATTAGATAATCTGTCGGGATTAAGCAGTTTAATTTCCTCAAATATGGATGCAGATAAAATTATTAGAGAACTTCCAGAAAATAAGAATTTGTATGTGATGACTTCTGGACCAATACCACCAGATTCTGTAAGATTATTGTCATCGGATCGCATGAAGCAGCTAATGGAGCATTTCAGTCAAAGCTTTGATTTAGTAATTTATGATTCTCCTCCTATGCTGGGTCTGGTAGATTCCAGATTAGTAGCAGCTAATACCGATGGTGTAATGCTAGTTATGAGAATGAATAAAACAGATAAATCAGCTTTAGCAAAAGTTCAAGATAACTTAAAAACATATCCAATTAACTTGTTAGGACTAGTTGTTAATGGCGATAAATCACATTCTAGTTATTATTATAATTCTTATTCTCAGTATTTTGACGGGGAAAAAGTTAGTAACAATTAAGGTTCGCTGATAGCGTGGCGTAAACCATAAAAGTTATTGGTAAGGAGAGGTAACAGGTAACAGTTTCAGCTATACTAAACACGGTTAAAACATGGACTTTTAGAGTATCACGAAAAACATAGATGTGTAGGGGTAAAGCAAAAGCTCATAGGTGTCAACTTAAGCTCAAACCGTTGTCCCACAGCTGTTCTACCCCACCCCTCATGAGGGGAGGGGAAGTTTTGCGTTAGTAAAACGGGAGTGGGGTTCTTCTAGATTGATGGATAAATGAGAAAGTTTGATATAACGTCAATCCTACAAAAAAAAACAGATATTATTTTCATAACATCTGTTTTTTTGGTTTATTTGTAAATGGGCAGGAGGAGAATCGAACTCCTATGACCTCACAGCCGCCGCATTTTGAGTGCGGTGCGTCTACCAATTCCGCCACCCGCCCTTGGGTGTCACTCCTCTGATTATAGCCTATTTTTTTATTTTGGCAATAGAGAATCAGATTTAATTGAGAAATTTTTTGGTAACTGACTGACCAAGCTAGAATCAATATCCGCTAAGGTAGTTAGATGGGCTGAAATAAATATAAAATAATATTTGGGAACGCAAATTTAATAACCTGCAATTCTGATTTAACGTGGAATGGTGCGTTACGCTGTCGCTAACACACCCTACTTTTGCACTTTATTTAATTCACATTCCTTTGGACTATAGGAGTCCACCAAGCCCACCCCGCAAGGGCATCGCAGGCTCAGTACAAGCCCTATTTGGTAGTGCTGTATTTAATTATACCTATTTACCTGGCAAAATCTACCAATTACGCCATCCGCCCGGAGATACAGTTTCATTTTTGTCATTAATACCGTGGTTTTGCAACAATTTTTGGTACTCCTGACTACTTGCCCAACGGTCAATTTCTCGCGCCCGTAATACGGGGACAGGATGGCTTAATTCGGCTGTGCGGGCAGATTTTACCATTTCCCCCAGTTCCGTTTTACTAATGTCATCATAGGCACGAGCTTGGTCAATAAAGGCATCTAGATTGAGTTGGCTTGATAAACTAGGAGAACCGCCGGCTAATTTCATCAATACTGACATGACGACTTTGGGGTTTTGGGTGGCTAACAAAGCGGCGCGATCGCAGCTAAACTCAGCACAGCGTACCCATGCTAATAATTGTGACTGTATAGCTTGAGCCAACACCGCACCAACATTTGGCACAATGGCGGCAGCTAAAATCAATAAATTCACAGGTGTTAAATACACACTATGATCACATTTGAGATGACCTAACTCATGGGCAATTACAGCCTGTATTTCTGCTGGTGTAAGGATCTCAATTAGGGATGTATGGATGACAACAAAAGGCTGTTTACCTCGCATAGCGAAGGTATAAGCGTTAGGAGCAGGATGTTGACGCACATATAACTGAGGTGCATCAATATCCAGAATTTGACAAGCTTCTAATAATAATTTATGTAAATCAGGGAGTTGTTTTTCTCCTACCAAAATACTAGAAGCGATATTTTCTACATAAAAAACTTGTTCGGCCATTGGTCCTAGTAAATTCCGTACCATCATATCTAAACCAGGAATTTGCTTAAGAGTTTTAGTGGCTTCCAAGTCGAGAGGGTGACGGAATGAGTCGGCTTTTAAACCAATAAGCGAAGTTTTGAGTAAAGACATAGTATTTCAATTAATTAAAAATGTGACAAGGCAAGAGGCATATTTACGTTTCGTTACACATTTTGATGATCTCCCATCTACCTACTTGTAGGGGCGCAGGGACTGCGCCCAATCAGGAGTATGTTTTTAACTAACCTGCGCTTGAGCAACACCTACTGGACAAGCGACATTAGTACCACCTAAACCACAATAGCCACCGGGGTTTTTGGCTAAATATTGCTGATGGTATTCTTCAGCATAATAAAATTCTGGTGCATCTAAAATTTCTGTGGTAATTTGACCATAACCTGCACTGCTGAGGGCTGGTTGATAAGCATTCCGTGATGCTGTTGCTAGTTGTTTTTGAACTTCAGAATAAACGTAAATTCCTGAACGGTATTGAGTCCCAGCATCATTTCCTTGACGCATTCCTTGGGTAGGGTTGTGGCTTTCCCAGAAAACTTTCAGGAGTTGGGAATAAGTAATGATTTTGGGGTCAAATACAACTAACACTACTTCATTATGACCAGTCATGCCACTACATACTTCTTGATAGGTGGGGTTGGGTGTGTAACCAGCCGCATAACCAACCGCAGTGGAATAAACTCCTGACAGTTGCCAAAATTTGCGTTCTGCACCCCAAAAACAGCCTAAACCAAACATGGCACTTTCTAAGCCGTCGGGGAAAGGTGCTTTAAGGAGGGTTTTATTCACGTAATGTTGTGCTGGCACTCGCATTACTTCTTCCCGTCCTTGTAAAGCTTGTTCTGGTGTAGGTAGAGCCGATTTTTTACCAAATCCGAATATTCCCATTGTTTTTAATTTGTATTATCTATGATTGCTATTCCTATCTATTGTAAAGATTTTTGTAGCTAGTCGTATGTTGCTAATTAGAAAACTGTCAGAAATGGCTATAGCTTGCGTGCAGGATGTCCACCGATTTAAGGATTAACAGGATTATAGCAGTATGCACTTAGATGAGATACAGTCATCAAATTACAAACCCTGTAGAGGCGGGGTTTCCCCGCCCTCTTGATCGTATTTCATCCGACCGAGAACCGCTATAACACTGGGATTTTCTTACCAATTACCAATTACCCATTACCAACGTCAACTAGATAACTAGCAACTTGGGTTAGCTAGTCGTAGGATGTTTAAATTTAAAAGATAACGATCACTAGACTAGGAATCAGTATTTATTCCTGACTTGTTTCTGGGCGCACGCCGTGCGCCCCTACTTGATGAAATCTGCTATATTATGATTTGTGAGCATCTACTAAATCTACGCTAAATACTTCTGCGAAGCACTGACTTACAAAATAATTTACTTGGTGACAAGTAATGTCGGGAATCCATGCGGCTAAACTACTGACTGGTTTATCAGCAATACCACAGGGGATAATTTGCTCAAACCCTGTCATGTCTGGACAAACATTTAAGGAAAAGCCGTGCATGGTAATCCATTTACTGACTTTTATACCTAGGGCTGCAACTTTGTATCCTTCTAGCCAAACGCCTGTAAAACCAGGAATCCTTTCTCCCTGCAAGTCATAATTTGCTAAAACGCGAATTAATACTTCCTCAAGCTGACGCAAGTACCAATGTAAATCTTGACGATAACGACGTAAGTTTAAAATCGGATAACCTACTAATTGTCCCGGACAATGATATGTAACTTCCCCACCTCTTTCAATGCGATGCACATCATAGTTACTTTTGTCAAGATTAAATTTGATAAATTCTGGGTTTGCTCCTTGTCCTAAAGTATAGACTGGGGGATGTTCTAGTAGAATTAACACATCTTCTAATTCTGGGTTGCTAATGCGCTCTGCAACGAGAGATTTCTGCCACTGATGAGCAGTTTCATAAGGCATTAAGCCAGGATTATATAGTAAACAACGGTACTGATTAGATTGAGTGTTGAAAATCATCAGTAATTATTTAATGGGTAATGGGTAATTGTCAAGCTATGCAAAGGATCTTAAAGGAATATCAAGGGAATATAGTTTAGAACCCATAAGGCGCTAGTTTGAATATATAACCTCAATGGTTTTGAAAGGAGTTCTCTACAATAAATATCAAGTTAAGACAACCTAAGGAATGTGAATTAAATAAAGTACAAAAGTAGGGTGTATTAGCGACAGCGTAACGCACTATTCCACGTTAAATCAGAATTGCAGGTTATTAAATTTGCGTTCCTAAGCTAATTTACTGATTGATGACAACTTAACAATTTGTTGGCATTAATCAGGAGCAAATTTTCCCAAATGGTTGTATCCTCTATACAATAGTCAATAAGACAACAGAGGTGAGAAAAGAGCAAGCATTCCTATTTTGGTAAAGTTCTATAGAAGTAGGCATTTAAAAGAACCACATCTCAAAAAAGCCTAATCCAATAGTTTTGCTTGAATAGCCAATTGTTTGACAAACAGTTGGAAACAAAGATAAATAGAGCAATCTTGAAGATGCAAGAAGTGTTACAAATGCTAAAAAGCAGTTTTTTAAGAGTAGGTTACGATTTGTGTTGGTGGCAGTGATAGGCCTGACCGCAATTTCTATTCCTATCTAAAACATCACACATCATATATAATATTGAGCGGGAGAGTTTACATGAAGCTTGTCATCCACGGTAAAAATATTGAAATCACTGATGCAATTCGCGAATATGTGCATCAAAAGATTGAAAAAGCAGTTAGTCATTTCCAGAACATCACGAATCAAGTGGATGTCCATTTAAGCGTAGCTCGCAATCCCCGAATAAGTACCAAACAAGCAGCAGAAGTAACTATTTATGCTAATGGTAGTGTTATCCGTGCGGAGGAAAGCAGCGAAAGCTTATACGCAAGTATTGACCTAGTTGCAGATAAAATTGCTCGGCAATTACGGAAATATAAGGAAAAAAGGCAGGATCATCAGACTCAACCTATATCAACTAACGAAGCAGTAGCACCAGAGATTGTTGCAGCGGATTTGATAGGCGATCGCACCGCTGAATTACCCGAAGAGGTTGTTCGCACTAAATACTTCTCTATGCCACCAATGACACTAGCAGAAGCGCAAGAACAACTGCAACTGGTGGGACACGACTTTTATATGTTTCATAATGCAGAAAGCGGAGAGATTAACGTTATTTATGAACGTAATCACGGTGGTTACGGAGTAATTCAACCCCGCAGTAACGGTAGTTCTAACGGTAAGAATGGCAAAACAGCCCAAGGTAATGTTAGTGTTGCCGAAAAATCTCACTCTAAGTAAAGTCTGATTAGATTTTTTATTGGTAGAGACGTTCCATGGAACGTCTCTACTTGGGATGTCTAATGTTATCTATGCAGATGTAATTTTTGTGGAATACCTCATTTCGTGGCTAGTTGTTGCAATGTTTTCAATGCTTCCTCAACGTGGCCTTTAAAGTTCAGCATTGAATCAAAGACATACTGAACCACACCGTTTTGGTCAATCACATAAGTCACACGTCCAGGGATAAAACCAAAAGCGGTAGTTGCACCATATTGTTTTCGCACTTGGTCGCCTTGATCACTCAATAGTGTAAAAGGTAAATTGTATTTATTCGCAAACTTTTGATGAGAGTCCCTAGAGTCACCACTCACACCAATCACTTCAGCACCAGCGGATTGAAATACTTCATATTGATCTCGAAAAGCGCAAGATTCCACAGTGCATCCTGGGGTGTCATCTTTAGGATAAAAATAGAGGACAACAGATTTTTGACCCCGAAAGTCTCCCAGGCTGATATTTTCGCCATTTTGGGCGGTTAGGTTAAAATCAGGCGCAGTATCTCCAACTTTGATAGCCATAATTAAAAAATTTACTATTCAGACATTACTTAATAAAATTTTACCTTGTAACTTAGATTATCAATTTTTCTTGATAAAGTGCATGAGGAGGAGTAAGGTTAGATTCTTAAATAAGATATTTTGTCTATGCGTCTGAGTTCACTTGATGTGTTTCGTGGTATTACCATCGCGGCAATGATTCTTGCTAATATGGCAGGAGTTGCAGATGATGTTTATCCTTCCCTGAGTCATGCCCAATGGCACGGTTGTACACCTACTGATTTAATATTTCCCTTCTTTTTATTCATTATTGGTGTGGCCATGACTTTTTCTCTGTCAAAATATACAGCAGAGAACAAACCCACCAAAGCAGTTTATTTACGCGTCCTGTGCCGCGCTGCTGTTCTGTTTATTTTAGGTTTACTATTAAATGGTTTTTGGAATAAAGGTGTTTGGACTTTTGATTTAAGTAGTATCCGCTTGATGGGGGTATTGCAACGCATTGCTTTAACTTACCTATTTGCATCTTTGATAGTTTTAAAATTACCTCGCAAAACTCAATGGTTAGTCGCTGGGGGATTACTCGTTGGTTATTGGTTAACAATGATGTATATTCCTGTTCCTGAATATGGTGCGGGAGTCCTGACAAGAGAAGGTAATTTTGGCGCATTTATTGACAGATTAATTATTCCCAAAGCCCATTTATATAAAGGTGATGGGTTTAATTTTATGGGAGATCCTGAAGGACTTTTCAGTACGATTCCGGCGATAGTTAGCGTTTTGGCTGGTTATTTTACTGGGGAATGGATTAAAGATAAAAAACAAGCTACTTCACATACTAGCATGGATTTAGTATTGTTTGGTTTGTGTTGTTTGGTAATTGCAATTATTTGGGATGTGGCTTTTCCCATGAATAAGAAAATTTGGACAAGTTCCTATGTTTTATTTACCAGTGGTTGGGCGTTAATGTTATTAGCAGCTTGTTATGAGTTGATAGAAGTGAGGTTAATTAAACGCTGGAGTAAGCCTTTTGAGATCATGGGATTAAATGCGATCGCTCTTTTCGTAGCATCTGTATTATTAATCAAAATCACCGCAAAAACCCAACTTGGTACAGGTGAAACCGCCATTAGTATCTATAATTGGATTTATCAAAATATCTTTGCATCTTGGGCAGGAAAATTCAACGGCTCATTTTTGTTTGCACTTGTGACGCTGTTATTATGGTACAGTGTGGCTGTATTAATGTATCAGAAACGCTGGTTTATTAAAGTGTAAATAAAACTATTGGGGGATAGGCATCTTGCCTGTCCAAATTCTGTAAATTCACTAATGAAACCTTTTTATAAAATTCATTCTTTTATTTCAAAGTTTACTTTATCATAAATATCTTTCAGCACAATTTGACAATAAATAGCACCTTAATTTAAAGAATCGTGACTACCTTTCATCCAATTTTCTTCAGTCTCTTTTGCCCCTAATCCTTCAATCATGAGAGATAAAATCGTGAGGTTGACGAGTCATTTTATATTAATTTTATTATGTTTGAGATCCCCGACTTCTTAAAGAAATCAGGGATCTTGTTGTTCAGTATTTAAACCTGAACTACTTTTTCCTTAGCCAAAAACTTCTCCAACTCAGTCAAAGCATCAGCATCAACCTTAGTCTGCATTGGACAGAATTTAGGCCCACACATAGAACAGAACTCAGCAGTTTTATAAATATCTGCTGGTAAAGTTTCATCGTGATATTCCTTAGCTCTTTCTGGGTCTAAAGATAATTCAAACTGACGATTCCAGTCGAAATTATAACGGGCTGCGGAGAGTTCATCATCTCTATCTCTAGCACCAGGACGATGTCTAGCAATATCCGCAGCATGAGCCGCGATTTTATACGCAATTAAACCATTACGCACATCTTCAGCATCAGGTAAACCTAAATGTTCTTTAGGAGTCACATAACACAACATTGCTGTACCATACCAACCCGCCATAGCTGCCCCAATAGCTGAGGTAATATGGTCATAACCAGGAGCAATATCAGTCACCAAAGGACCGAGAACATAGAAAGGAGCTTCCGAACACTCTTCCATTTGCTTACGGACATTAAACTCAATTTGATCCATAGGTACGTGGCCAGGACCTTCCACCATTACCTGGATATCATCTTCCCATGCGCGACGGGTGAGTTGTCCTAGTGTTTTCAGTTCCGCTAACTGAGCTTCATCGGACGCATCATGGGTACATCCAGGGCGCAGGGAGTCGCCTAAACTGAAAGAAACATCATATCTCTTGAAAATTTCAATGATGTCGTTGAAATGGGTATACAGGGGGTTTTGTTTGTGGTGATGCAACATCCACCGCGCCAAAATTCCGCCACCACGAGAGACAATCCCTGTAATCCGGTTTCTGACTAAAGGTAGATGTTCAATCAAAATTCCCGCGTGGATAGTTTGATAGTCTACCCCTTGCTGGGCGTGTTTTTCGATGATGTGGAGAAAGTCGTCAGCGGTGAGATTTTCAATTGTGCCATGAACGCTTTCCAACGCTTGGTAGACTGGAACAGTACCAATGGGAACAGGTGAAGCATTGATAATTGCAGTACGAATTTCATCTAAATTACCGCCACCTGTGGACAAATCCATGACAGTATCAGCACCGTATTTTACCGCCAGGTTGAGTTTATCAACTTCTTCCTGAAGGTTGGAAAAGTTGGGAGAAGCGCCGATATTGGCATTTACTTTACATCTAGAAGCGATACCAATGGCCATCGGTTCTAAATTAGTGTGATTAATATTCGCAGGGATAATCATCCGTCCCCGTGCAACTTCGGCGCGGATAAGTTCAGCAGGCAGGTTTTCCCGCTTGGCTACGTATTGCATTTCTTCGGTGATTACACCCTGACGGGCGTAGTGCATTTGCGATACGTTTTTTTGTCCACGTCGCTTGGCTACCCATTCTGTCCGCATATTACAATCCTCAAATAAACAGCTTCCCTCCGCTGGTATTACCCAGACTCAGGTGTTAAGGGTTTGATCTCAGCTTGTTTTCCCAAGCACCCCTAGCATGGTGTAGATTGTAGCATTTTGGTGATGGTTGGAGGAGGATTGTGAGGATGGGGGGTAATAATCTTCAAGCCAGGGAATAAATTCCCTGTCTAAAAGCTCAAGTCGGTTAAAACCGACTATTTGAAATTTATTCTTCTTGCTGAATAATTTTTTAGGGGACTCCACAAAAAAGATGAACTACTTGCAGCAGCATTTCGCTATCCAATCTTGTGGGACGGGCAAAGATGCCCATCCTAATATTATTAGCAGGCAAGATGCCTGCACCACAAGAAATTTTGGGATATTTTTTTATTTGAAACTCTCTTATTTTTATTCAGAGTCCGTTTTAACGGACTTTAGCTATTAGCCCAGAAATTGCTTTCCAGGCGGTTTGGTGTTAAGCTGTGGCTTCAGTATCTGGTGATTTTTTTAGCTGTTGAACCCTTTCTAATATTACTTGTTTGATTTCTTCTGGTGTCATTGATGCAGGATAAACTACTTTATTAGGTTGTGCTTGCAAACGATCTGCGAATGCGTAAAAAGCCTCTTGATCATCTTGATGTGCAATTACGTAAGCGCGTAATTCTGCTTTACTCATGGCATCAAAGTTTGGTTTAGTCATTGGTACTCCCAATTTCCATCACGATTAATCACTATTTCGATACTATCCCCAGCCAAGATGAATATTTTTCCAGTCCGCTCATCCAAACGTACCATATAAATTGGCAAGTAGGCTCTTGTCAACATTTGACATAAGTAGATGCACTTTAGCCCCTGTGCTGATGTAGGTAAAATAAATACTCCTGGGAAATAATAGATTATATTGACATATTCTAACAATTTGACGGCGTTAATGGCGCAAAATCTTGACTATGCTATGGCTCGCAAATTAGCAAAATTAGATGGTTCACAATAGTTTCTAATTAAGTCTTTAGCATTTTCTCGGTTTTCACCTTCTCCCTATCTAATAGACATCTCCGTTAAAAAGGTAGAGACGTTCCATGGAACGTCTCTACAAGGGTTATTGATGACTAGCGACTTGCCGCTTTAGCACACCGAAAATCAAGTATTTTTGTAAATGTGGCGAAAACCTCCGACAATATCGCTAAACAAAGATCAAAAACTGCAATAATTTAAAAACAGCTTTTGGATTAATCCATGTACCGTGAGACAACCGGGAACTTATCCACCACTGGATAAAAGCTTGGGTAATTATTCGTAATCAATACGAGTAAGCACGAACTGTTAGACTTGTAATTAGATCAATCTAAAACAGGTCAGTTTAAACCAAGAATCCTTGCCCTATGAAGGTTTGGGAATGTCTGGAAAAATTTAAAAAAGCTTTTGCAAGTAATCTTAGGTGAACTATGGCACAACGGACTAGGTTGGGAGATGTTCTCAGACCCTTAAATGCTGAGTATGGTAAGGTATCTCCAGGTTGGGGAACAACACCTCTCATGGGTGTGTTTATGGGTTTATTTTTGGTATTTCTGCTCATAATCCTGCAAGTTTATAACAAGTCTCTGTTAATTCAGGACGTGCTTGTTGATTGGCGCAGTTTCGGCGGCTAACGACTATTCAGCCATCAAGCTGATAGTTAGCATCTACCCGGGATCATTCTAAAAAGTAGTAATACGGATTAGATGTGAACCAGACCACCCACAAGCGTAGTCAAAGGGTAAACGTTATTTAAGTCATGACACCTTGGGATTCGCTAGTTCCATGCTCTGTCGGTACTGATTAAACATTCCGAAAGGAAAGTGTCTTTACCTTAACAAGCTTAAATAACTAGGTTGAAGCAAACTTTACTTAGAAATAATGACTGGTCAAACCGACCGCAAACGTCAATAGCGGGGAAATATTTTCCTGCTATTGACTACGAAACACTACATTATTCTGGGATTAGGACCTATGGCTTGTCCGGGTTTTTTTATTATTGATAAAAACGCCGGAAAATAGCGATAAAATTAGTCTAAATCCCAAAGCTATAGAGTGGCTGTGGCGGTTTCTCAGTCTAAAGGAGAGGAAAATGAATATATTTGGTATCGGTTTACCAGAAATGGGTGTAATTATGGTAGTTGCGTTATTAATCTTTGGTCCCAAGAAGTTACCAGAAATTGGGCGCAGTTTGGGGAAAACGATTCGCAGTTTTCAAGAAGCTTCTAATGAATTTCAAAGCGAGTTCAAACGAGAAACTGAACAATTAAAAGAAACAGTGCAAACAACCGCTGAACTAGAACATAAACACATTGAAGCTGGAAAATCCCAACCAGAAAACATATAAGGATGAAAGAGGAAGAAATAAAACCAACGGGTTTGGTGATTCCCCAGCTAATCGTTGGACTGGGAAACCCAGAACCTAAGTATGATCAAACTCGTCATAATATTGGCTTTGCAGCTATAGATAGCCTAGCTCGCGCTTGGCAAATTTCTCTAGCTGAAAATCGCAAGTTTCAAGGAGAGTTTGGGGAGGGGAATACAAGAGGTAAGGGTAAAATCCGCTTACTCAAACCTTTAACCTATATGAATCTTTCTGGACAAGCTGTGCAAGCGGTAACTAATTGGTACAAATTACCGCCGGAATCAGTATTGGTTATTTATGACGATTTGGACTTACCCTTGGGCAAAACTCGCTTACGCTTATCTGGTTCTGCGGGTGGACATAACGGCATGAAAAGCATTATTTCTCACTTGAATACCCAAAATTTCCCCAGATTGCGGATTGGTATAGGTAAACCCAAAGGCTCAATAGAGGGGGATAATTCCCATACTGTTTCTCATGTTTTAGGACGATTTTCCGCCGCTGAAAATAAGGTCATGTCTCAAGTTTTAAACTTTGTAGTTGAGTGCGGAGAATTTAGTTTCAAACAGGGAGTAGAAAAAGCCATGAATCTTTGCAATACCCAGAATTTTACAGGTGTTGATTCTTAATAAAACATACGCATTGATAGAACATACTAAATAGATATCTCCAAAAAAGAATGTAGAGACGTTCCATGGAACGTCTCTACAAGGGTTAAGGGTCAGACATAGTGTAGCGTAATCTATAAAAGTTTTTTAGTGATTAATAATTAAGTTAAATTTTGTAATATTCTATAAATATGGCTTTCATAATATGTATCTAAATTTATGGACTTAGAACCCGCTACGGTGCTTGGAATTACCTTTTGTGCGGCGTTAGTTGCTATTACTGGTATGGCAATTTACACATCTTTTGGACCTCCAAGTCAAGAATTAGATGATCCTTTCGATGATCACGAGGATTAATAGGGTTATTAATTTAACATGATGGTGGGCAATGCCCACCCTACTAATTATGAATTTGCAAATAATTTGATAGGACGCGGGTAATTTCCGCAATTACAATGGGCTTGGTGATAAAATCGTTCATGCCTACATCTAAACATATTTGACGGTCTGTTTCTTGGGCATTAGCTGTTAAAGCGATAATATAAGGTTGATTTTGAGTTGATTGACGAATTATTTTGGTCGCTGTGACACCATCCATTTCTGGCATTTGCATATCCATGAGAATGACATCATAGGATTTATTTTCTAACATGGCTAATACTTCTAAGCCGTTGTTAGCAATATCGGCAATATAACCGAGTTTTTTAAGTGTCAAAGCTGCTACTTTTTGATTAACTTTATTATCTTCAGCTAAGAGAATTTTTAATTGTAATTGAGAGTTTGTATCTTCTGATTGAGATGGTTCTATTTCATCTTTGGGAATTAAGTCAATAGATAAAATACCTTTAGCAATTAATGTAAAATTAAATATTGAGCCTTGATGATGGTCATTTTCATTTTCTATCCAATTATCAGGAGGAGTTCCGGCAATATTTCCTAAACTTTCTACCCAAATTCTTCCACTCATTAAATTAACTAAACTTTTACTAATTGCTAAACCTAAACCTGTACCGCCATATCTGCGACTAATGGAAGCATCAGCTTGGGTAAATGGTTGAAATAGTTTTTGCAATTGATCGCTATCAATGCCAATGCCTGTATCTTTAATACTAATTATTAATTGATATTCTGGACATTTTTGATCATTAGCAATTAATTTACTATTGACTGACACATAAACGCTGCCAGAGTTGGTAAATTTAATGGCATTACCGATCAGATTGAGGAGTATTTGACGTAAGCGTAAACCATCTCCTAAAAGATGAAGAGGAATATTGGGATCTATGAAATATTCAAGGTTAATATTTTTTATATCTGCTTGTGTAGCCAGAAGACTACATACAGATTTGATGATATCTCTTAAAACAAAAGGTTGTTCTTCTAATTGCAAATTTCCTGACTCAATTTTTGAGACATCAAGAATATCGTTAATAATGGTTAAAAGGGCATTACCACTATCTCGAATAGTATGAATAAAATCTATTTGTTCTGCTGTAAGATTTGTCATTGAGAAGAGTTGGGTGATCCCAATTATACCATTCATGGGTGTGCGAATTTCATGACTCATATTAGCTAGAAATTCACTTTTAGCCTTAGTTGCAGAGGCAAGTTCCAGATTGGAAATAGAAAGTTGTGCGTTGATTTCTGTGAGTTTGGTTTCTATAATCTCCCTTTTTATTAACTCCTGTTGCAGGATTCTAGTATTTTCTTGAATTTTATTTGCCATGTCATCAAAAGCAATGGAGATTTGAGCAAGTTCATCTGAACCTGATAATTTAGTTCTGATATTAAGGTTGCCTTCAGCTAAACTATTACTAGCTGCAACTAATTGAGAAACTCGCCGAGTGAGAGTTAATTCAAAGAAAAACCATAATCCTAAACAAAATATAGCTAATGAACCATTAAATATAAGAGATCGTTTTAAAGCATCATTAAAAGCTTGTTGTTTAGTCCGGGTAAGATCATATTCAAAAAATAAAATTCCCACTCTGGAAGGGCGGATTTCGTTGGGCAAAACCTGTAGAAAAATGGGATAAATCGCAATTAGTTTTTTCTTATTTGGTGAGAGGATGATTTTTCCGGCTAGATTCTCTCGTACAGTAGTTAACTCAGCCGTATAATCTGCCGCAATTGTGTTACTCAATGGAGTATCTTTAAGTTCATAACGGTTGGACAAATGAATGATATTTTGATCATTAATTAGTATGACTAAATTGAGGTTTGGATCACTGCCAAGTTGACTAATGATAGTAATTTCTGCATCTTCAATATCTGATCTGCGATATAAATAATCTAAGATTCTTGATGTTTGTCCTGCGGAAATCTGCAAATAGTCTTTAGTATTTAATTCTGTTTTTTTATAATTTTCGGCAACTTCTTGATTAAAAGAAGTTACTCCCAATAATCCACCACACAAGATTAAAACTGCCGGAATAGAAAATCTTAGAGGTAGGGGAAAACTTTTCATTTTCATGAGTTTTTTTGACTTGATAATTTGGCATTTTTAATAAAACTATCATCAAGAATACTTGCAGGATCAATGGCTTTTGATATTAATTTATTTTCCATCATAATCTGGATAAGTTTTTTCATCCCGTTCACAAAAGCAGGATCAGTTTTATCGAGTAATTTTTGATTTTCTTGTAAGTTGGGTTGACTTAATCCTTTAAAAGCATCCAAAATTTGTTTAGAGGTTACTTTAGTGCGTTTTGCCATACGAGTCGCTGCATCTTGGGGATTTTTTTCTAAATAATCTAAAGCCCGAAATCGCCCATTGATTAATGCTTGAATGGTATCAGGAGAATTAGCGATCGCTTCTGTACTAACAGCGATAATATCTACAATTTCTCCAGGAATCTGGCTACTATCAAATAATAATTTTGCCCCGGCTGCTAATAGTTTAATTCTAGCGGGTCCAAAGGTAACAACGGCATCTACTTTTCCCTGTTTATAAGCTCGTTCGTGTTCGGTTGGTTCTAAAGAAACTATCTGAATATCTTTCACAGACATTCCATTCTTTTCTAACGCACGAGCAATGAAAAATGCACCTAAAGATGTGGCTTCTACACCAACTCGTTTGCCTTTTAAAGCTTTTATGTCTGTTATTTCTGGTTTTCCTAAAATCACATCTGCACCATGAGAAACATCCACGATGGCAATAATTTTAATGTTTTCTTGATTTGCAGCTAAGACTAAAGCTTGATCAATTGATAATCCTGCGCCTTCAATTTCATTATTGCGATAAGCCCGAACTTCTTCTGTTCCTGAAGGATAATCTACCAATTTGATCGAGCTTTGATCATAATAACCTAAATCACGGGCTAGATATAAGGTTTCATATCCTGTCCAAAGATTAGTACCGATGCGTAATGGTGAGGAGGTTTGGGTAGTACAATTCGTTAAGGCGATGGCTAAAATAGCTGTAATCAAAAACACTCCTAATTGTTTTTTAATTAGGCTTGATAGGTAATTCATAAGACCTCGATTTAATGAGATGAACATTTTTGAAAACCTCTATTAGTTGAGCGATGACTATGGGTTTAGTCATGAAATCATTCATCCCTACATCAAGACACATTTGACGATCTTCTTCTAAAGAATTAGCTGTTACAGCAATAATATAAGGTTGAATTTGATGAGATTGACGAATTACTTTTGTAGCTGCAATACCATCCATCTTTGGCATTTGCATATCCATAAGAATGACATCATAAAATTGATTTTTTAGTATTGATAATACTTCTAATCCGTTGTTAGCAACATCAATCATATAGCCAAGCTTTTTTAACTTTAAGGTTGTTACTTTTTGGATAATTATATTATCTTCAGCAAGAAGTATTTTAAACTGAAATTCATTTTTCATTGCTTTTGTCTTATTTGTTCAAGTGTTTAGTATGAATTTTTTCAAAACTTGCTTATCTTTAATGCTAATTATAAAACTAATGTGTGGTTAAAGATTGTTTTAAATGAGTCTCTATATCAGGAATTTCTTTAATTACTTGCATCACCAAATTAACATTAGCTTCTAATGATCCTGCATATAATCTAAAAATCCATTCATTAGACATATTTCTCAAATCCTCAGACTTTAGCACATTTTCTGGGGCATTTTTTATGTCATTTCTTAGTATTTCTTCATAAACGTATTTTACACCTAAATGTTTAGATAATACATCAAAAATAGTATGTTCCAGTAATTGTTGGTTCTCCCGTTGAAAAATCTATATAAAATTCCTTAACGGGTGACAAGGCGGTTGAAGATAAGATGTGGCAATAATTTGAGAAAATAAGGGGGTAAAAAAATAGAGGCAAAGAAGCCCCCGAAGCAAAAAATGTTACCACAATCATATCAAACAATTTTCCGAAAGCATTT
>JANMEE010000232.1:0-13577 GCA_031376645.1 Dolichospermum sp. OTE_75_concoct_329_sub
GAATAGGTAAGAATTATTACCCAATACCCATTACCCATTACCCATTACCCATTACCCATTACCCATTACCCATTACCCATTACCCATTACCCATTACCCATTACCCATTACCCATTACATCAGAGATTTTGCTTTCTCA
Organism: Dolichospermum sp. OTE_75_concoct_329_sub; assembly: GCA_031376645.1. Taxonomy (GTDB): domain Bacteria; phylum Cyanobacteriota; class Cyanobacteriia; order Cyanobacteriales; family Nostocaceae; genus Dolichospermum. The sequence goes on from JANMEE010000232.1 coordinate 140, forward strand.
GACGCTTTTCCTAATCCTACCAACTGGTAGCTAAGATCCCACATCCGCTTGCCTTTTTCATCATCGCGTGCTTGGGGAGAAACCTTTTGTCCAAAAGATTCCCGGCCTTCTTTTTGCCGATTTCCCCAACTCCAATAAATACCAGATTGTTTATATTCAGGATCAGCAACTACCATTGCAACGCGTTCTCCTGATAATTCCTCAGTCACAAATCCTCCAGTAATATACTTTTGGAAAAGAGGGAAAATCTTCTGAAACAAAGGATAATGATTGCGGAATAAAGCCGTTGTTGCCACACAACCAGGATAGAGAGAACTGAAGGTAATACCAGTGGATTCATGAAAACGGCTATGTAGTTCACGCATGGTAAGAACATTACAAACCTTACTGTCTTTGTAAGCTTTAACTGGTTCAAATTGCTTACCGTCAATCATGCAAATGGGATTTTGGAAACCCGCTGCAAAACCTTCAAAATTACCCAAATCTGGACGAGGAGGAATTTTTCCACCCAATTCATCTGGGTTGTGGGTAACAGTTCCTAAAATTACCAATCTTTTATCAGCCGCAGGTGACTTTTGCAAATCTGGTAACATCAAATTACACAGAAGAAAATGTCCGAGGTGATTTGTAGTAACGGTTAATTCAAATCCTTCGGGAGAAAATAAAGGCTCTTTGATTAAAGGCATATAAATGGCAGCATTGCAAACCAAAGCTTCCAAAGATTTGCCAGTAGCTCTAAAATTGTTGACAAATTGTCTCACACTCTCTAAAGAACCTAAATCAATCTGCATAAGTGTGTAGCTATTTGCTGGCATTCCTACACTTTGGGCAGCTTTTTCGGCTTTAATCAAATCTCTACAAGCCATGATAACGTGCCATTGTCCTTTGTCAGCCAGAGCCTTGGCTGCTTGCAAACCAACTCCCGAAGAAGCACCTGTGATGATTGCTGTTGACTTCCGATTTTCTACCATTTGTTTAGACTGATTTAGCGATCGTTAATTAAAAAACAGTTTATATGATTTTTTATGATCTCATACTTTTTAAGCTTCTATAGCAATCCTAAATTAGTCGGCAACAAAATGTCATCAATCATGGATAATAGGGATTTATAGAGGGGAATTCATGATCTGGTGAACCCGTAAAAAATTCCCGTGAACCTAAATTAGTTTACAAATTGTAACCAAATTTCTAAATCTGTAATTGCCGTAAAATCTAATAAAGCTTCTCCCAATTCCTCAATTTGTTCAATAGATAACTTCTCAATTCGTTGAATAAATGATGAATCAATTTCACCAATTCGACGATTTAATAAACGGATAATCAATTGTTTTTCCTGTTGTAATCCTTGTCGTAGTCCTTCTTTTAATCCTTGCTGTAGTCCTTCTTGTCTAACCATTTCTTGTTTTTGTTGGTAAAGTGGTGCTAATCGCATAATTAACTCCCTATCTTCTGTTTCTGTTTTTGGACTTTTATTAGCTGTCATTTAGATTGATTTCAGGACAGAAATATAAATTTAACATTCTTAGGTATAGGAAACGAGTTAAGGGGTTTACGCCGTAAACCCCTACAACTTACAAATTAAGCAATTTTGGGTTTTTGTAAATGCCAATTAGTTGATTGTTCGTAGGCATAAGCTACTTGGAAAATTTGCTCTTCTCCTAGCACTTTTCCAACTATCTGTAGTCCAATTGGTAAACCTTTACTATCAAAACCACAAGGTAAACTAATTCCTGGTAAACCAGCTAAATTAGCAGGAATAGTCATTAAATCATTTAAATACATACTCAAAGGATCTTTGGTTTTTTCTCCGGCTTGAAATGCCGTAGTTGGTGCAGTGGGAGAAATTAAAACATCTACGGTTGCAAAAGCTTTTTCAAAGTCTTGTTTAATTAAAGTGCGGACTTTTTGCGCTTTCAAATAATAGGCATCATAATAACCAGCAGAAAGGGCATAAGTACCAATCATAATTCGGCGTTTGACTTCCGCCCCAAAACCTTGAGAACGAGTCCGGGTATACATTGATAGAAGATTATCCGCATCCGGAGAACGCAAACCATATTTAACGCCATCATAACGCGCTAAGTTAGCTGATGCTTCCGAAGGGGCAATAATATAGTAAGTTGGTAACCCATAGCGGAAACTGGGACAGGAAATAGGATGAATTTCTGCACCTAATTCTTGTAATTGATCAATAGCTTTGGTGACAGCAGCTTCTACTTCTGGATCTAAACCTTGACCAAAGGTTTCTGTAATTACACCAATTTTCAATTTTTTGCTAACTTTGAGATCAGGTTTTAAATTAGCTGCATAGTTAGGAATTGCAACTTTGAGACTAGTGGAATCTTGAGGATCATATCCTGCGATCGCACTTAACAATATAGCTGCATCTTCCACACTGCGTCCAAATGGTCCAATTTGGTCTAAGGATGAAGCATAAGCCACTAAACCATAGCGGGAAACTAATCCATAAGTTGGTTTCATCCCCACCACACCGCAAAAGGAAGCAGGTTGACGAATTGAACCCCCAGTATCAGAACCCAGAGAAACCACACATTCATCTGCGGCTACTGCTGCTGCTGAACCACCGGAAGAACCACCGGGAACACGGGATAAATCCCAAGGATTAGCAGTGACTTGGTAAGCGGAGTTTTCTGTCGAACTCCCCATGGCAAACTCATCTAAGTTGGTTTTACCGACCATTACCGCACCAGCGTCAGCTAGTTTTTGGGTGACGGTTGATTCATAAGGTGGGACAAAGTTTTCTAAAATTCGGGAAGCGCAGGTTGTGACAATTCCCTTGGTACACAAGTTGTCTTTAATCCCTATGGGAATGCCCGCCAAGATGCCTATTTCTTCTCTCGCAGCGATTTTTGCATCCACAGCCTGAGCTTGCTTTAAGGCTTGTTCTGTCGTCACAGTCAGAAAACTGCGTAATTTCGGTTCTAACTCTTGAATCCGATTTAATGCTTCTTGGGTAATTTCAACGGCAGAACGTTCTTTTTTGATTAGCTGTTCATGTAACTCGCGGATGGATGCCATAATTGCTCTTTTTAATGAATCAAGTCATTGATTTTAGCATTTACAGGACTGGGGATGGTTTTTTATTGGTTGGTGGGGTTATTGCATACAGAGGCGCAGAGACGAGTTTGAAGGTTGGGTGATGTTAAAAATCTTATCTGTTGATATTAACATCTACAATGGAATATACGGAAATGTCTTGGCTAAGGTATTGAAAAAGAGATGAGCTTTTATACCCACCTCGGCTTTATTAATCCTATTTAAATAGTTAAGAACTATTGAGGTTTATCTTGTTGACGACGAGAACGCATATTTTCCCGCATTTGCTTCATTTGCGCTTGCTGTTGGGGAGTTAATACAGCTTGCATTTGTTGTTTTGATGATTCTCTGATTTGTTTCATTTGATCTTTTTGTGCTTGAGTTAAGTTCAAAGAAGCAAAAATATCCCCCCTCTTCTCACGTCTTTCCTGACGTTGCCCTTGTCCTTGTTGACGTTGTGCTTGACGTTCAGCCTTACGTTGAGCCATTGCAGCTTGTAATTTAGTCTTTTGTTCAGGAGTCAAAACAGCTTCAATTTGAGCGCGGGTATTGCGGCCTATTTCCTTCATTTTCGCTTTTTGTTCGGTCGTCAAATTCAAGCCTTTGAATGGACTTTTTTCCCGCATTTCCTTACCAGGTTGGGGTGAAGGTGTACTTGATTGTGCTTGAACTACAAAGGGAGTTGCGATTAAAGTCAAAGCCAGAGTACCAGCAATCAGTGATAATGTCTTCAGTTTCATAATTACCTTGTAGTTATGTCGGTTTTCTATGTTTATATCATAGGGATTAATATCCAGTAATGATATGAGGCAAAAGTCATGTTTACACCCATTACTTTAGTCATGACATTAGCATTTAGATATCCTACCCCTATTCCATTTACATTTAATTGTGATAGAAATATTTTAAGTCAGGTAGATGTTTAATTTCTCATGTATGCAGTTTCTTGACTTTTAACTTTCAATTTTTAATTTTTAATTATTTATGAATCGTCCTATTCAGTTTAATAATCATCCCTTTCGATTTCTACTTTATTTGGAATGGCTATTATTGGGATTTTCAGCATTAATGGCATTGATGCCATCTCCTTCACCTCGTTTTTCTGCAATGTATCCAGAACTGACAATTTGCAGTTTGGCAATTTTTGGTTTTATGGGTTTAAGATTACCGACTTACAATAAAACCAATAAAATTATTTATACATCTATTGAAGTAGTATTAATTTTAATTACTGGTTTTTTTGGGGGTAGAAGTGCGAAACTTTTTCCCTTTCTATATTTGATTTTAGTAACTCGCAGTTGTTTAATCTTTCAACTTCCCGGACGATTGGTAGTGACTTTCTCGTCATTTATTTTATTTTTACTCACCCTTAAACAAAGGATGCCTCCAGGCAGATTTTCACCCATAGCTCAAGAAAGATTTAGATTTTTTAGTTTTAGTTTAGCAGTTTTATTCGGTTTAAGTTTAGTATTTGTTTTACTATTAATGAATGCTGTTTTATCTGAACGGCAAAGTCGAGATAAATTAGAAACTGCAAATGAAAAACTCCGTCAATATGCTTTAAAAATTGAAAATCAAGCTACCTTAGAAGAACGTAACCGTATTGCTAGAGAAATTCATGATTCTTTAGGACATTCGCTGACGGCTTTAAATCTCCAATTAGAAACTGCTTTAAAGCTGTCAAAATCTGATATACCTAGAGCTATGACGTTTTTAGCCACTGCTAAAGAATTGGGTTCAAAAGCCTTGCAAGATGTCCGTCAATCTGTTTCTAAAATGAGATCCCATCCTTTACAGGGACAAACATTAGAACAAGCAATTCAGATCCTAGCAGCAGATTTTCAGCGTTCTACTGGTATTTTACCTAATTGTCAAATTTCTATTATTGCTCCATTGTCTATGGAAATCAGCACTCCCATTTATCGGATTATTCAAGAATCATTCACGAATATTTCTAAATATGCACAAGCTACAAAAGTTCAACTAGAATTAATGACAACTTTAGAAACTTTAAAGTTAATAATTCAGGATAATGGCAGCGGTTTTGATGTAGAGCAAAATACTACCGGATTTGGTTTACAAAGTATGCGCGATCGCACTTTGTCATTAAAAGGTGAATTTTATATTCATAGTAGTTATAATGCTGGTTGTCAAATAATAGTTAATATCCCCTTACCCAGAGACAAATAATAATGATTAGTATTTTACTTGTAGATGATCAAAGTTTAATTCGTCAAGGTTTAAGAGCCTTATTAGAATTAGAACTAGATATAGAAATTGTAGGAGAAGCCGAAAATGGTCAAATAGCAATTAATTTAGTGAGAGAACTCCAACCAAATGTAATTTTAATGGATATTAGAATGCCAATTATGGATGGAGTCGCTGCTACTAAAGAAATTAGTCATCATTTCCCTCACAGCAAAATTCTGATTTTAACAACCTTTGATGATGATGAATATGTGAAAGCAGCAATCCAAAATGGGGCTATGGGTTATTTACTCAAAGATACACCCTCAGAAGAATTAGCAGTTGCCATTCGTGCAGTTGATAAAGGATATTCCCAATTAGGACCAGGAATAGTTAAAAAACTTATGACTCAATTTCCTGCTACTCCACCGCAACCATCTGTACCAACGAATTTAGCAGAACTCACCCCTAGAGAAAAGGAAGTTTTGCGGTTAATTGCCATTGGTGACAATAATCGAGAAATTGCCCAAAAACTGTATATTTCCGAAGGGACAGTCAAAAATCATGTTACCAACATCTTGAATCGCCTCAATTTACGCGATCGCACACAAGCTGCTATCCTAGCTAATAGTTTTTTTACCTACTTAGAACAGGATTCTTTCAAGAAATAGTACATATTTTATTTAAATAGTCATTACTAGCTGGCAACTTTTCTTTACCATCATGTTTATGTATATAAAATTGATATTCTTGATAAAAATTAATACACAATCCGAAAAACTGACTATAGTGGATACTTTTGACAAAAGTTAATAATATTTATTCTGGCTAAATCACCTAGAAAGCTGATTCTATATGAGTCACACAGCCTCAGCTAACCAAAAAATCTTATATATAGTCTTAACTTATATTAATGATAAGAAAACCTGAATTCAGTATTTTCTCGGTATCATGTTCATTGTGACTGGGGCATAATTTAAATCACAAGGGCGCTAGAGAAACAGCATCCATTTACACTCCTAACTCCTTAGTTATTCAGATGTAATTAAAATCAAGTCAAGTCTCTTACTCCTTTCCCATTAAAAAAATATAGATTAAATGAACCACGAAGGAGCGATAGCGAAGCGTCTCGTTAGAGATAGAACACGAAGGAAGAAGGAAGAAGATAAATAATTTTATCTTGGGAAGGGAGTAAAAGAACACTTTAGAATAAATGATACTATATTCATCCAAGTAAAAAAGAGTTTGTTTAATTCGGTATTTACTTGACTTTCATACCCGCTTTCCAATTCAAAATCACGGAGAATCATCATCATGGCTATTAACGCAGAAAAACTCGGCATGGTTTTACAAAACTTTGTTAGCGGTACTACTGATGTACAGGGAGCAGCACTTGTTACTCCTGACGGACTACCTTTAGCAGCAAGCTTGCCTGGTGGGATGGACGAAGAACGGGTATCAGCGATGTCAGCATCTATGTTATCTTTGGGCGAAAGAATTGGGATGGAATTAGCCAGAGGCACTATTGACCGAATCTTTGTAGAAGGTAATAAAGGCTTTGGGATTTTAACTGGTTGTGGTCAAGATGCAGTTCTTCTAGTCTTAGCTAGTGAAAGTGCCAAACAAGGATTACTAATGCTAGAAATCAAGCGGGTATTATCAGAACTCAAACTGATCGTTCAGTAAATAAAGGCACATTACAGGTAACTTAATTAGAGTTCCCTGGTAGATACATACTGCTGATTCTAGGGAACTTGCTATTTTATTTTGGATGTGTTTATTTTGGCAGCGAGTGGTTAGTTAGGTAACTATGTCAGTCTTTTAACTGTATAGTGCCGATGTTGCTAGGGTGAAATAGGAAAAAATGTGAACAATTTTTAGCATTTTTGCGGAGTGGAGAAACATGGAAGTTATGCGTTTGGTTGTTACGGGAACTGTAGGAGCAGGTAAATCTACTTTCATTCGTTCCGTTAGTGAAATTGAGGTTGTAGATACAGATACCCGTGCAACTGATGAAACAGCATTGCTGAAGAAAAGAACCACTGTAGCCTTTGACTTTGGCAGATTGCAATTTGGTCCTGATATGGCATTGCATCTTTACGGAACACCTGGTCAAACTCGCTTTGACTTTATGTGGGATATTCTGATTAATAAAGCACACGCTTATATTGTACTCATAGCAGCCCATAGACCGCGAGAATTTCGTCAAGCACGGAATATTATCAATTTTATGCAAGCGCGAGTCAGTGTGCCTATGATAATCGGTATCACCCATACAGATTTTCCTGGAGCTTGGGCAGAGGAAGATATATATCTGGCAATTGGTTATGTAGATGAAGAAAATCGGCCTCCTCTAGTTAAAGTCAATCCTAACGAAAGAGACTCAGTAGCTGAAGCCGTAATTCATTTGGTACAGCACTTAATGGAAAGCTGTGCAGTTGAAAGCTAAGAGCTTTTTTCAAATTGCATATCAGCATATTTGGATTCTAGATTTTAATAATTTTCTTACGAATAAGGAGGTCGGTGATGTCTATTACTGGTAACTTTGCAGATTTTTCTTTGCCAGAATTATTGCAATTTTTAGATCAAGGCAAAAAAACAGGTGTACTTCACATTGAATTATCACCTAACGGAAATCAAAATAACGCTAAACAGATTTATTATATTTGGCTGCATCAAGGACGGGTTGTAGCTGCATCTGATCGTTTAGATCAACAAGGTTTAACCTTAATGATTGCTCAACGAGGCTGGATAAGTGAGCGCGTTATTTCTAGGGTGACTCATATTTCTTCCTGTTTTATTAATTCACCTCTAGGACTATGCCTAAAATCTCAAGGTTTAATCCAACCAGAACAACTAAAACTGTTGTTTAATGGTCAAGTTCTTCGTCCAGTCTGTGCTTTATTTCAAATCAAAAATGGTGAGTTTAAATTTGAGCCAATCTCAGCATTGCCATTAGGAGAAATGACAGGTTTAAGTATGTCCGCAACCGAAGTTATATTAATCGGTTTGCGAGCATTACGAGACTGGACTGCTTTAGCCGAGAAACTACCAGATCCCACTTCCGGTTTATCAGGATTAAGTGCAAAACCCCGATTACAGCTAAATGCTCAAGAATGGCAAGTATGGGAATTTGCTAATGGTGAAGTTCCCCTGGCAAAAATTGCCACCCAACTTAATCTCACTGTAGATACAGTATTGCAAATAGCTTTCCGTCTGATTGTCGTCGGTTTAGCAGAAGAGCATTTTATGGTTATGAATGCTTCTGTCCCCATGATGGAAGAATCTATTCACGAAATCCATGTAATTGAACCAGTACCAGAACCTGCTCAAAAACCAGCCGTTAGTCAATCATTTCTCAAAAATCTAGTGGGTTTTCTGCGGAGTAAAACTGGTTGATTATACTTCTACCGCTACTATCTTAATTTTGAGAAATTTCCATACTTTATCTTTTTAGAGTATGAATAAAAGTTCATTAAATCCACAATTATTAATACATAGAATCCTTTACCTGAGAATTTGAATTATGTCACTCTTACGCAAAGAACTCGGCAATTTTAATAGTATCGTCTGCTTTAAAGCTGCTATTACAGGCATGGAAGAAGCTCTAGGCGAAAAAGCTACAGCCATTGCTCTAACCACAGCCGGTCGTGCTAGAGGCAAAAAGTTAGCTGAAGAATTAGGTTTAGCAGGATCTTCACTTTCATTAGATGAAGCCGCAGGCAAATTAAAACAAGCTTTAGGGAAAGAAGGTACTTGTTTGTGCATTGTTGAGAAAATTGTGGCTGATGGTGAAGTTATTAAAGTCTATACTTCTGAAACCTTGTGTTCGGCTGGCGAACCTGCTGGTTCACCCCGCAAATGCACTTTTACTATGGGCGCAGTTTGGGGTGCTGTTGAAGAACTAATTGGTAAACGGTTGAGAGGAGTACATACTGAATCAGTTCTTAGAGGTGGTACTCATGATGTGTTTGAATTCACTCCTTTATAGGAATACAAAATTTTGAGAAAGAAACTAGCGGTTAGTCAATAATTCTTCAAAAATTTAGTCGCGTTTGGGCGGAATAAAATTAGTTAGTTATACTTCTGCCGCTACTATCTTAAGTTTGAGAAATTTATATACTCTACCTTTTGTAGAGTATAAACAAAAGTTCATGAAATCTATATCTATCAGTGTATATAATCCTTTACCTGAAAATTTGAATTATGTCCCTATTACGTCAAGAATTAGGCGATTTTAATAGTATTGTTTGCTTTAAAGCTGCTATTACAGGTATGGAAGAAGCTCTAGGAGAAAAGGCTACAGCTATTGCCCTGACGACAGCCGGTCGTGCTAGGGGCAAAAAGTTAGCTGAAGATTTAGGTTTAGTAGGATCTTCAATGTCATTAGATGATGCGGCAACTAAATTAAAGCAAGCTTTAGGGAAAGAAGGGACTTGTTTATGTATAGTTGAAAAGATGATTTATGAAGGTGAAATCATTAAAGTCTATACTTCTGAAACTTTTTGTTCTGCTGGTGAACCCATGAATTCTCCCCGCAAATGTACTTTTACAATGGGTGCAGTTTGGGGTGCTGTTGAGGAACTACTTGGTAAGCGATTGAGAGGAGTACATACTGAATCGGTCCTCAGAGGTGGGACTCATGATATATTTGAATTCACTCCTTTATAGGAATAGAAAATTTTGAAAAATGTTGATACTTTATCCTTTCTTTGAATATCAACAAAAGTTAATTAAATCTCCACTTAAATATTTTTAAGGATTAGTTATGGCTATTGAACCTCGCGCTTTTTTGACGACAATGGAAACTCGTATTGGTTTGACTGCTGAAGATAAATCTATAATGCAAGCAAATACAGACTGGGGAAAAGCAGTTGCTGAAGAAATGGCAAATCATTTTTATGATTTCCTCGGACGGGATGCAGAAATGAATGGCATTTTAAATGCCACTGAGGGACGAGTTCATCGCTTACACGCCACCTTTATTGACTGGTTCAATCAAATGTTCACAGGGATGGATAATTGGGGTGATGACTATGCAAAATGTCGTTGGCACATTGGATTAATTCATGTGAAAATTGGTATCGCTCCTCAGCACGTAGTACCCGCAATGGCAGTTGTCGTTGATAAAGTCGGTAAAAAACTCAAAGCTGATGGTAAATCAGATGAATTAAAAGATGCTTTAGCTAAGGTTTGCATGATTGATTTAGCTTTTATTGAACAAGCTTATGTAGAAGTTTCTTCGGCTGCGGTACTTAAAGAAACAGGTTGGTCAGCAGCCTTATTTAGACGTTTAATTGCTACTGGTGCATCTGATATGTAATCTCAACATTATCTAGTTTGAGGGACTTCCCAATAAAAAAATATCCTAAAATTTGTTGTGGTGCAGGCATCTTGCCTGCTAATAATATCAGGAGGGACCAGATGCCCGTCCCACAAGATTGGATAATTTATTTTTTGGTGTTCCTTTATCTGTGTATTCCACAATTAGATATATTTATCCATATTTTCTCAGCCCTGGTAATATACCAAGGGCTTTATTTTTTGAATTATAATAGATATCATTTCTCATTATTGACTTCTAATGCAAATTCCCCGCTTACATCCAGATACTATTGAAGAAGTTAAACTCCGGGCTGATATTGTTGATGTAGTTTCGGAGTATGTAGTTTTACGGAAACGGGGTAAAGATTTTGTGGGTTTATGTCCTTTTCATGATGAAAAAAGCCCCAGTTTTACTGTCAGTCCCAATAAGCAAATGTATCATTGCTTTGGCTGTTTAGCAGGGGGGAATGCCATTAAATTTGTCATGGATTTGGGAAAACGTCACTTTTCAGATGTGGTTCTAGATTTAGCAAAGCGTTATCAAGTTCCGATTAAAACTTTAGAACCTGAACAAAGACAAGAATTACAACGGCAAATATCTTTACGTGATCAATTATATACTGTTCTTGCTTCTGCTGCCCAATTTTATCAACACACTTTAAGGCAATCTCAAGGACAAAAGGCATTAGAGTATTTAGAAAAAAGTCGTCAATTTCAACAAGGAACAATTCAACAATTTGGTTTAGGTTATGCTCCTGCTGGTTGGGAAACTCTGTACCGTTATTTGGTAGAAAGTAAACATCATCCTGTGCAATTAGTAGAACAAGCGGGATTAATTAAACCACGAAAAGAAGGAGGAGGATATTATGATGTATTCCGCGACAGATTAATGATTCCTATTCGGGATATTCAAGGCAGAGTTATTGCTTTTGGTGGCAGAACTTTAACAGATGAGCAACCGAAATATCTCAATTCTCCAGAAACGGAATTATTTAGTAAAGGCAAAACTTTATATGCTTTAGATGAAGCCAAAGACGGTATTTCTAAAGTTGATCAAGCGGTAGTCGTGGAAGGATACTTTGATGCGATCGCTCTCCATGCAGCCGGAATTAATAACGCTGTTGCTTCTCTAGGTACAGCCTTGAGTATCGAACAAGTACGGCTCTTATTACGTTACTCTGAATCCAAACAATTAATCCTGAATTTCGATGCTGATAAAGCCGGAACAAACGCCACAGAAAGAGCAATTGGGGAAATTGCTAATTTAGCTTATGCAGGGGAAGTACAATTAAAAATTCTCAATTTACCTAATGGTAAAGATGCTGATGAATATCTACATAGTCATACTTCGGCAGATTATCAACAATTATTAACAAATGCGCCACTTTGGCTCGATTGGCAAATTCAAAATATTATTAAAAATCGGGATTTAAAACAAGCTACAGACTTTCAACAAGTTACCCAGCAAATAGTTAAATTATTGCAAAATATAGTTAATAGCGACACACTTAATTATTATGTTTCTTACTGTGCAGAAATATTGAGTTTAGGTGATACTCAACTTATTCCTTTAAGAGTTGAAAATCTCCTGACTCAAATTAAACCTGGGAGGATAAAATCTTCACCTCAGCAAGTACGCAACCAGCAATCTAAAACTCCAAAGCTATCTTTAGTAACCACAGAACGCAGTTTACTAGAACGAGCAGAAGCATTATTATTAATAATTTATCTTCATTCTTCCCGACAAAGACAAATAATTATTGAGGATTTAGAAACCCGCAATTTAGAATTTAGTCTTTCTCATCATCGCTTTTTGTGGCAACAAATGGCAGAATTTACAGTTGATGAAGTTGATTTAATTTCTAATGTACAAAATAGATATTTGGAATTAGGTGAAGAATTGGAAGTAGTTTCCCATTTATTTCATCTCAATGAAAAAAATAAAACAGAAATATTACGAACTCCTCACGTTATTCAAGCATCATTAGCTTGTATGGAGAGAGTATTCAGAGAGAAACGCTATCGTTATTTTATGGAACAATGGGAAAAAATAGATCCTGAAACTGAACCAGAAAAAGATAAATATTATGCTGAAGCTATATATATAGAAAAAATTCATTTACAAGACTTAGAGAAACAGCGACAATTTTCTATTACTGACTTAATTTAATTATCAGAATCAGGATTTCCAGGATTTAAGGATTTACAGGATTTTAATATTTCCATAATTTGGTATTTTCTGAGAATATTTAATCCTTAATTGTCTGAATCAGGATATCCAGGATTTAAGGATTTACAGGATTTTGTTTGATTTTAGATAGAGATGATTTTTATGTTTCCATAATTTGGTATTTTCTGAGAATATTTAATCCTTAATTGTCTGAATCAGGATTTACAGAATTTTGTTTGATTTTAGATGGAGATGATTTTTATGTTTCTATAATTTGGTATTTTCTGAGAATATTTAATCCTTTATTGTCTGAATCAGGATTTCCAGGATTTAAGGATTTACAGGATTTTGTTTGATTTTAGATGGAGATGATTTTTATGTTTCTATAATTTGGTATTTTCTGAGAATATTTAATCCTTTATTGTCTGAATCAGGATTTACAGGATTTTTGTTTTCATGATGATTAGCGGATTTTATTTAAATAATTGTCAGAATCAAGTTATTATCATTTTCATAATTATAATGTTAACATAATTTTGGAATTATCACAAAGATTTAATCTCTTAATCCTGAAAATCCTTAAATCCTGGAAATCCTGATTCAGACAAAGATTTAATCTCTTAATCCTGAAAATCCTTAAATCCTGGAAATCCTGATTCAGACAAAGATTTAATCTCTTAATCCTGAAAATCCTTAAAT
>JANMEE010000271.1:0-9524 GCA_031376645.1 Dolichospermum sp. OTE_75_concoct_329_sub
AAATGCCTTTGATATGTTCATTCAGTTTCTGCGTTTCTTCAGGAGTCATTTTTTTCTCTTCATTACTTTTTGGCTATTTTGCCTTTTATTCTTTCTGAAGTCTCTAGGCATTTATACTTACTGCATAATTGGGATGCTCCCAAATCATTTAATTTAATTAGATGATGATTTTTTAGAAGTAATTACTTCTATCGGACGTAAAACCTGGTTATCTAATTCAAATCCTTGACGCACTACTTTAGTAATTGTTTGTTCTTCTATATCATCTTTGATTTCTCTATCTACTACTCGACAAAATTCAAAATTTGGTTGACTTTCTGTAAAGATAATTGGTTTTACTCCTCTTTTTTCTAACATACCTAATAATTTTTTCTCAATACTTGCTAATGATTTAGGTAAACGTTGTAATCCACTTTCTTTAATTTCTGGATTTTCTGCTAAAACAAAACGTAATGTTTCTAAAGCGTCAAATATTTCCAATGTTTCTAAATACAGTTGTTCATTAGTTGCTTGATATTCCTTTTCTTGTTCGCGCAAATTTTGTCTTAATGTATATTCACTTTTCAGTAAGGTACTAATTACCTGTTTTAATTGTTCACGTTCTTCTGAAGTTATTTGATAGTTAATCATAGTTTGTTATCTTTATTTGGGTTTGTGTTTTATGAATTGGATAATTTAGCCATTTGAAGTGGAGATTGGGAAAATAGAATTTGCCCTATTTTTTTATCACTTTCAGAAATATTTTTTATTTCTAATATCTCCTTATCTATATTATCTAGTTCTGGTAATAAATCTAAAGTTTCTGGAAGGTTTTCTAATTCAGATAAATCTGTTTTTTGAAACCGCTGTACTGGTGGTAATATCTCCCTTAAATAATCAGCAATAATTCTTTCTTGGGGATTTAATAGACTTTTATGAGCTTGTGAAATGACGTTTAAAGGGTGTTTTTTCTGCACCATTGCCATTTTCATGGCTTTAGTAATTTCTGTATTTGATGCAGAGGAAGAAACGTTTAAAACTTGATAGGGGTTGGGATTTGGTAAATTATTATTCATAGTTAAGTTATTTGTTGCTATTATATGTTAGTTTGATATATTAGGAATGAATACCTAAATGATATCTAATTTCTCTAACTCTGGGATCATCAGGAGATAATTGATAAGCCCAATTGCATAATTTGATAACATCATCATGATATAATGAGTTGTTTTTAATGCCATTTAGTAAAATATCTATACAAAGATCAGTAACCATCAAACGAACTTCGGAATAACGGGATCTTTTAGCAGCTTGTACAGCACCATCAAAATTATTATTCTTAATCATATTAAATACGTCTTCTTTTTCTATAATTGATTCTGTTGTTTCAATTAAATCCAAAACTACAGGATTATTAGCATCTATTTGTTTAATTTGTTGAAATTTTATTAATGCTTGTCTTAAAGAAATTTTCTCAGCTACTATTTCTTCTCTTACCTCTTCTGCTTTCATTTCTGCTAGATGACTTTTAGCATTTTGACTGTTTAGCAAATCAACCCATAATTTTGCAAATTGTAAATGTTCTGATAAATTTTTAATTTGATTATGCTTTTTGCTGAAAATATTATCTAAACTTTCAATCCATTCATTGTTAAATACAATTAGATTACGAGCTTGTTTTAAAATTTCTCCTGCTTGTTGCCAACTATCATTATTTTTTAATAAATAGCAACCCTCATGATAACATAGCCATGAGTGGGCATATTTTTCTATTTCTAAATAAGGTTGATTATTAGGTTTGATTTTAATTGCTCTTTCCATATCTCCTTGTAAACAAGCTGCTATGGCTAAACCCCAATGAGTATATAATGATTGACATAATTGCTCATTATAAATAACTGACTTTAAATAATTCTGTAAAGAATTATTACTGAAATACTTAGCACCAGCAGGAGAAACTAACAAATTATTGAACATCAGACTTGATTTTTTTGATGGGTTTTCTGCAAGATTAATTAATTTCCAATAAGCATTTTCTCGACGGTATAAATCTCTTAAATGTAGGTATTCTGATAAATCTATTTCTTTAATATCTTCAATTCTATTTTCTAAAATTTGTTTAATTTTAGTGACAATTTCTGTAAAATTGATTTTATGATAATCTAACCAAATAATATTTTTCCAAACAGGATTATTATAAATATTGGTGAGAGAAATTGACCAAACGGTAATTAATTCTCTCAATTTACTAGGATCAATTTGACTGTAATAATAGGTGGAAATCGCCCAATTATGTAAAGATACAATATCTTTTTTATCCTTCCATTCCTGTTCACATTCTCGCGCTAATTTCTCCCAGTCTTTTTGCTGCCATTTTTCTACTATCATTGCAGGTTCAATATGATTATTTAAGTTATTTAATACAATACTTTCACTAGCATATTGTTGTAAAAATTCTAAACTCACTTTTTTTGCTTCTACTAAGTCTCCCCTTGTAACTAAATTTTCAATTGTTTTCATTATTACCATTTTTTGTCTTTTGACTAAATCTAATAATAATTTTCTTTGTTTTTCTATAACCTCACTTGGAAATTTTCTCCATTCCTGATCTGCTGTAGTAAAATCACCTTGTTGTGCATAAATATAACCACGCAGATAAGCTGCTGTAGAATTATTAATATTGGTCAGATTAGATAAAACTCGTTGATATTTTTGATTTTTAATCTCAAGAATATTTAATCTAGTCCAACATTTTTCTAAGTTTGGTAAAATTGTTAGTGCTTCTTGATATTTAGATTTTGCAGTTTCTAAATCATGATTTTTTTCTGCTAATAAACCCGCATGAAAACAAATTTTTCCATTCACCACATTCTGTAATTTTTCTAAAAATTCCTTACCATCATAGCGAGGAAATTTACTCATAATAGGTTTAATTAATTTAATAGCTTTTTGAAACTCTCCCCCTTGTGCTAATTTATTAGCTTGGATTAAATATTGTTCATATTTTTCTTCATAGTTAATTCTTGACTCACAAGCTTGAATAGGTTTTACTAGAGTAGAATAATTAAATAATTTCTTAGCTTCAGTAAATTTTTCTAAAGATTGTTTATAAAACATTTGTTTTCCAGCTTCTTGTCCTTGTTTAACTAATAACTGGAAGTTATTTCTTTTCTCAATCTTTGCCTGAATTTTACTAATTTTACTTAATACTATTTCAGTGAAATTCAAATTTTGAGATTGTTGATATATAGTTAATGCTTGTGCTAATAAGTTAGTATCAAAAGGATTATTTTTATCTTGTTCTAAGATGGTATCTGCATCTGTTGTTAATTTCTCAGATTGCTTAATTTGAAGTTGCCATTTTTTTTGTTTTTGTTGTAAATCTTTTAAGAGATTATCTAATTTACGTTCACGTAACTTTTGTTCTAAAAAATTTGGAGATTTTGACCAACGTTCCAGAATATTTACAGTAATATCTACCGCAGCTTGTAAATTCTTTTTATTAGCTAAATTATCTGCTTTTTTAGCTTGTTCCTCTGACCATGTAATTTGTTCTAAAATATCAACAACACCAACACCAAATATTAATTGACTGACAGAATTGATCATTTTATTCATTGTTTATTCCTGATTTTGATAAAATGTACAAACTTATTAAATGTCCAGTAAGTTAGTAGATTTACTTAAAGATATTGCCAAACAGAAAAAAAATAACAAACGACACAATAAATAGTAATATTTGCTGATTAGATATAGAACTAGATTCAGATTCTCTATTTTCAGATATAGTTGGTTCTAAATTTGGTAAAACTGGAATAATTACAGATTCTAAAGAGTTAGTTTTATCTACTTCAGGTAATTCCTCCAACATTTTTAAAGGAGAAAGATCAGTTTCACAATTAGGACAAATTGATTCTACAATTTCTTGGCGATCGCACACTGGACAACTGAGTTTTTTATTCATGATTTTCTCTTTCTATTATTAATGTGAATTGATTTTAATTAATTTTGTGGTGCGGGCATCTTGCCCGCCAATTTATCAAGTGCTACAATTGAGCAATCAACTATTATTTAGTCAAACCTGTAGCAATATTCATGGTTGGTAAATCTTGTCCTAAATAATGTTGTAATTCAGGAATTATTTCCGATAAAATTCTCTCAGCTTCACTACCATTACCACGTTTCATTGCATCTAGCATTTGTCCGAATTTAATACTTAATACTCTAGCTGCGCTGGGGTTAATCTTATTAGCACGCGCTACACCTTCCCTACAAGCTAAAATTAAATTGACAATATCTGGTAAGTTTTTACTTTCTCTGTTACCGTCTTCTACTAATTTTTGAATTGCTGATAAATTGTTATTTCTTACTGCTATTTCTAATTCCTCAATTAATCGTCTTAATCTGATCTTTTGATCATCGGGAAGATATTGATCACAAACTTCTAAAATAAATCTAAAATCCACAATCAAACTATTAGCTAAATGATAATCGTCAGAACTAAAAGCCTTTAATTCCCGTAATTTAGCTTCTGCAATTGCTTGTCTATCACTTTGAATTATACCGTTTCCATCGCTAATTTGGTTAGCAGCAGTTACCACAGCACGAGCAATTTCATAAACTTTATTTACACCTTTCTCTGTTAATGCTCCCTCCTCATTCAATTCATTAATTAACTGTTCTACTTCGTCAGAAATATCTTCATCTTTACCACCTCTAGAAAATGAATTACTAACTTTTATAGAAGGATCATTTTTCAAAGCAGCAGTAATTTGTAAAGATCCATTATTTTCATCTAATTCAGCAGTAACTAATACTTCCGTACCTTTAGGATAAGGGTTATCTAAAGCTAACCACATACCACCAATATATTCTTCTGATCGTCTCTTTTCTAAATCTTCCCTCACTTGATCAGGACTAAAAAATTTAAAGTGAATTAAACCTTGTCCATCAGCTTCAATTTTAAAAGTGTGAGAATTTGTCACAGGTAAAACTTCATTTCTGTGAATAATTATATGACGTGGTCCGTCTACTAATTCTATACAATAATCCCTAGAAACAGTTGAAGTTTTATCTACTAAACCAGCAGCAACAATAGCAGCACCTTCAGCTACAGCATACATCGGACGGGGATGAACTACTACTTTTTCTTCACCAAATACTTCTTGAACTTTACGTTGTACATAAGGAATTTGGGAAGAACCACCCACCAATAAAACCACATCAACTAAATCTAATTCAAACCCTGATTCTTTTACCGCTACTTGACAGATATTAATAGAACGCTCTACCATTGGAGCAATCATTTTTTCAAATTGTTCTCTACTCAAAGTAACATCAATATATACCGTCATTCCCAAATCATCAATTAAGGGAGTAGAAGGAATAATATTTACAGAATCTTTTTTACTTAATTGAATTTTTGCCTGTTCTACCGCAATTTTCAAATCACCTAAAAAGCGAACTTTTTGATAATGCGGCATTTTTTGAATTAAACTATCTATATCTCCTAAACCTTCTTTCTCAGCTACTTGTAATTTCACATAATCCATGATTTGATGATCAATATCATCACCACCTAACCATAAATCTCCTGCTTTTCCTGACTCAATAAAATCCTTTCCTGTTGAAGTAATAATTGAAGAATCAAATGTACCTCCACCAAAGTCATAAACCAAAATAGTTTTCACATCATCACTATCTGGTTTAAAACCATAGGAAATAGCGGCCGCAGTTGGTTCTGGTAATAATTCTGGTTTTGCTAATCCCGCTTTAATTGCTGCTCTTTGAGTAGCGTATCTTTGTTTATCATTAAAATAAGCAGGAATCGTAATTACAGCTTGATTAATAGTACCAGTTTGTCCCATTTGCTGCTGATATTTTTGGGCATTTTCTACCACTTTTTTAATAATTTCTGCGGAAATAGCCTCTGGTTCATACTCTTTTCCATCCAGATGTACCGCTAAACTATTTTCTGTACCACTACTTAATTTAGTAACTTTATAAGCAAATTTAGATAATTGTTGTTGTACAACCTCATCACCAAACCCTCTACCGATTAAACGCTTAATAGAAATAATCACATTTTCGGGATCTGCACGTAATTGATTATAAGCAGTATCACCAACAATAATTTTTCCTTGATCACACGCAACTACGGATTTCGTTAACTTTTTATCTGGTTGAGTATTACCATCAGCTGTTACTACTTCCAATTCAGCCAACTTAAAAGCAGCTACAGAGTTTGTAGTACCCAAATCAATACCAACAAAATTACCCATGTTTATACCTGACAACTTTAATTTTATATATGCAAATGCTTTGTTGAATAGCATCTTTCACCTTGCTTGATGTAGCAAGTGATATATCCATAAATATAATAAGCACATTAAAAAAATAATAGCAATAGGAAAAACCATGAATTTTGGTAAATTTTGCTGATTTTTAGTAATTATCTATTTTTAACTTTATACAATCTGAAATATCTGCTAAGTAAAATCTGTATATCTGCAAAACAAATTAGCCCCTTACCTTAATTTCTTGTTCAAGGAAGGGGAAAGTAAAATTTACAGCAATTCTCATTTTGAAACGAGTTTGCGTCATTCCAGCGAACTGCTTGCAGCAGCACTTCGCTATCCCCAAATTTGTTGCGAATTGTAAACTCCTTGTACTGTAAGGGTTTAAATGTCATGAAACCTTAAAATGAGAATTGCTGTAAAATTTATGTTTTAGGTACTTTTGTTAACTACTAAATCAAAGTATTGAATAATATAAGCAAGAATAGGCATAATATCTTAAAATATTTCCAAACCTAATAACATCTGCTAAAAGACATAGATTTTGATAAATAAGTGATTCGTGAGGGAAAAGCTGCATAATTGGTATTGTTCAAGCGGTCTTAGAACTGAAACCTGATACTTTGTGTTAGCTATCATTATCTGACTGCATTGAAAAATACCTAATCCTATTTACGGGACTGAAACACGCGATTTCTACAGAGTGCGATCGCTACGGAGTACTTCGTTATCGTATCCACCCCTACTTATTCTCACTCTTAGAAGGAATAGAGGAAACAATAGTGATAGTAGTAGTGTATTTACCATCCTTACCCACCCAAGGCTTAATCTTTCTAACATAACGATCTTTAGGACTTCTAACAATAGGAATATCTGCTAATTTATCCTCAATAGCTGATAATGAAATGCCCAACTGTGCTAATTGGTAATCTTTATTTCTGACAGCTTCATCATACTGTAAACGAGAACGTTCAAAATCCTGTCTAGCCTGGGTTTCACCGTGCCATTTCGGATTTTTTGTACGCTAAGAGATTTTCAAGTGTCTGAAACGACTATTTTTAGTGAAAGTTTAACTCGTTGGATATTAGCAGCAGTACCTTTTGATTTACCATCCCAAATAGCCAAACCGTAATCAGCAATACTGCACATTTGTTTATGATATTATCAAGGAGTAGGGAATTCATAATAAATTCCAAAACAGGGGCAAACATGACAGAAGCAACAGCGAACTATGACCAAACATGGAAAGAAGCCATAGGACAATATTTTGAATCATTTTTACAATTCTTTTATCCAAAAATATACGAACAAATTGACTGGAGTAAACCCCCTATTTCTTTAGATAAAGAACTAGAACAAATTACTGCATCTAGTCAAACAAAAAAACGTTATGCGGATAAATTGTTTCAAGTCTGGTTATTGAATAATGAAATAATTTGGATTTTGATTCATATAGAAGTCCAAAGTCAATATGATAAACAGTTTCCTCAAAGAATGTTTATCTATAATTATCGTTCATTTGATTTATTTAATAAACCAGTAATAAGTTTAGCAATATTAGGAGATGAAAACAAAAGTTGGCGACCAAATAGTTATGAATACGGTTTAGGGGATAGTGAAGTTAAAATCAAATTCAGTATAGTGAAACTGCTAGACTATCAATGGGAAGAACTAGCTGCAAGTAACAATCTGTTTGCTATAATAGTAATGGCACATCTGAAAACCAAAGTCACTACTAAGGACTTAACGCAAAGAGAACAATGGAAATGGAACTTAGTCAGACCATTGTATCAAAAAGGCTTAACTAAATTTGACATTATTAATTTAGTCAAGTTCATTGATAAAATGATGACGTTACCACCACCATTGCAACTAGAGTTTAACCATAAATTAGAACAACATGAAAAGGAGCTAAATATGCCTTTCCTCAGCACTATTGAAGAACTTGCAGAAGAAAGAGGCCAAGTAAAAGGTGCTAAAGAAACCTGCCAAAACAATATTATCAAAATTCTCTCCAAGAGATTTGATCATGTTACAGAATTGATGAGTAATTCCATCACAAAAATTGATGATATGCTTATTCTGGAAAATTTACTTTTGTCAAGTATTAGTGTTCCCTCATTAGAGGAATTTCAAAAGTTAATTGATGCAGAATTACAGCAAAATCAATGATATTATATCCCTGATTTCTTCTATTATGAGGAAGTCAGGAATAATCATAACAGACTAATATTCAAAATCAACTTGAGCAATCCATTTATTATCAGTTCTGGGGGATTGTTGATAAATGCCAATACCAGTGGTAAAGAATTGTCCCATCATATTAAATCCTCTATAATATAATCATCACCACAAAGCAATAGCAATAGCATTACTAAATGATTCAATAACGCTATTTGCTATTTGTTATTGCCAGTTAATCAAATCAACAACAGATTCAGGTAATAACCCACGCACCTTAATTTCTAATGGAAACCTTGGCACTCGTTTAGCTTTGCGGGGTGTAGCATCGTCACCTTCAAAGTATCCATTATTAGCAATTACCCAATCTCGGAATCTGGGAAATTCCACCTGAGATTTCAAACCAATATAGGTAATGAAACTGATAAATCCCGAACTTTCATCGGTGGATTCTGTCCAGTTAAATTTATTAGAATAAGTCCCGCAAATAACAACTCTGCTATGCAATTGCATAACTATATAATTGCCATGTGGTGAAGTAGAAAGTACAGTTCCTTCAATTCCAGAAAACTTCATTTTGTTCATGATTATGTTAGAATCAAAAAATGGCTAGAATTCAGTTAGATGATAATAATGTAGTGCTGGGAATAGTTTTACTCATGCCTATTCCCTTTTTTTCTAATCTGGCTCTGAATAACTATCAAACCAGATTATTTCATGATCAGAAAATCCAATCATCCTGGCTAAACCGTCCTCACATTTAACAATTAACTTCCCCGAAACTGAAATTTCAACAAATCTAGTAATCCGGGGTTCACTTAATAGCAAATTTAATTGCTCACAAGTTAATTCAATGGATTCTAAAGGTTTGATTCCAGTTTGCTTAAAGAATGCAGTGGTCATAATATCAACTTAAAACAACAACATCCAAAAGCGATAGCATCTGTACCAATATCTAGATTTTCCATCTGCTTATCTTGATGCAAATTTGCAAGTATATTTATTATATTGATGAGATTAATTAGTATATTTATAGTACAAACTATGACACCAGAAGAAGTTTTAAAT
>JANMEE010000332.1:0-22081 GCA_031376645.1 Dolichospermum sp. OTE_75_concoct_329_sub
TTGCGGGTCAGCGGTGCTAGAAACAGTATTTTGATTAAAAGTACCATTGGAAACAACAGTGCTAGATTGAGTTCGGGGTTGATTGACAATGCTACCTACTTTTCCTAAACTACTGAGTAATCCCACTAACAAATCTTGTTGCGCAATTTCTGACCCCACATCATTGAGCTTTTGAGCAATCAACGGTCGCTTGTTGTTACCTCGAATTAATAGCGTACTAACTGGTATCGTTTCCTGTTTAACTGTACCTTGGGAGTCAGGATAAACTAAAGCGATACCAGTAGCTGACACCAAATTATTCTTTTTACCTACGGCTGTAGTTTTAGCGACGATAACAGTACCAGCAGGAAGTGCCTCTGTGCCATCTGAGGCTTTAAGAGGTTTAGTTAACTCCACAGCAAAGCGGTCATTGGGATTTTTACCACCTTCATCCCAAATCATCGGCATGATCACTTTAGCTGGCACAGATGTACCCAGTGCTACATCCTTATTGCTGCTGACATTGGAATTGACTAAATTTGCAGAAGTACGGTTGAGGATACCCACCATACCGGGAGTTAAATTAGCTTGAGTATCAACACTTTTAGAACCAATTAAAACTGTTTGTAGTTCAGGTTCTTGGGGATTGGGTGTACTTGATTTTAAAGTTTTGAGATTTTGATTATTTGCTGTCGGTGCTGTTGGATTCTCTTGAGTTGAGGCTATTGTCGAGTTACCAATTTGTGACTGTCCCAAACTAGCTAATTTGTTCCATTGCTGTAAAGGATCAACATTATTTTCAGCTTGTTGTACTGGTCGTTGAATTGTGCGTGGGACTGTACGACTTACAGGTGAATTTACAGGATTTGGAGAAGAATACCGCCTAAGACTGGGTGTAGGTTCAGCAACTCTAACAGCAGTAGTGCGCGGTGAAATAGTCTGTCGGACTGTCCGTACTGGTGATGATGGTTGTGGTTTAGCTGATGATGTTGGACTCGGAGATGTAGCAGAAACTGGTTTGACATTGAGTTGTTGCTGTTGATCTTGAAAGGCTAATCGGCTTTTAAGGTCAGCAGATTCGTCTAAAACTGGTTCATTACTGGTACTACTGGGAGAAGGATTAGCGGTTTTCGCTGCTTGTTTAGCAGGAGGTTTGGGTTGCAGAAATCCAAACCAGAGGGTTGAACCAGAAGCAATAACCAATCCCACCAAAGTAATTACTGACACTAAACGAACACCAGGTTTTTCTGCTAACGGTCGTTCTATAGCTGTTTCTTGATCTTGTTTCAAGCGATATTCTTGAGAAATTAGTTGATTTGCAGTAGGGTTATGTCCTGCCAATCTTTGCTCGTCTTCAGGACTGATATCTTCCTCTTGTATAGCAGTTTGGTGAGAATGATAATTGCCGTTATTAGTAGGGGATTCTAGAGAAGAATCAGCAGAATTTTCGTGAAGGTCAAATTCTTCGTTTTGATTTGAATAATTTTGATGTGAATTGTTCATGATTTTAGCTTTTTCCTTGATTAATGGTGCAAGTAATTTTGAGTAAATTCACGAAAATAATTGTCAAATCATCAAAGTTTCAACTTGGCATAATTGAAATATGAATTATAGGGGTTTTCAGTCTACTGAGGTACAAATTTATCTGCGTTTATCAGCGTCCATCATCTTCTATCTGCGGTTAATTCTTTCTGGCTGTACCTCACTTAGATAAGAATCGCTATAGACTCAAGCAATCAAGCAATCAAGCAATCGCGCTAAGGTAAGAATTTGGATAGCGTAACTTGATATGGCGTAAGCCATAAATTAAAGCCAGAGAATTTGACACCTGAATTCAGCACCGATTTTATGGAATCACTTAACGTCGTTGCTGAGGATTAAATTCAACCATTCTGATAATTTGCAATCCAGATGAGCGCATTTCATAAATTTTCTGTTCTACCAATGGGGCATCTTTTCCTAACGGAGAACGGGGAATTTCCACTGCTTGGACTGTAAATGTGCGATTGAAAGAAATACGTTCATCTCTACCAGTGGTGCGGTCAACTAAAATGCGAGTAGCAACCATATCTATTTCCCATTCTCCTAGTCTTATTGCTCTCGGTTCTGATAGATAGGAAATAATAGTTGTACTGCGAAGCTGTCCTGTGAAAACGCTAGTCGGAACTAATTCAGCAATCTTCGGTAAAGAAGCTTTGGCAAATTCCGGTTCTAGTAGTAGAGAAGCAAACCAAGCCGTTGTAGGAATGCGTCCTTTTTTACCAACTTGAACACCTTGGTCTGCTTGATTAGTACCAGTAAGTTTGTCATCCCAATTAAATGTTAGAGTTGTCCAATCACTGACTACTTTCTGAATCACTCCTGGATAGCGCCAGTTGCGGTCTTGCTCAGAAACGTAGATTGTTTCACCATTCAATAATTGAGCAAAGGTAGTCTTGCGTTCAGCCATTTTATTGACTCTAAAAGCAGTGAAGAGGATTAACAGAAATATCAAACTATTGAATGCCGTTAAACACAGAAAACAAATAGCTAATAAATTCTTAGATTCCGGCAGCAGTGGTGATTGCAGTCGTTTGATTTCCATAGCTATCTCAGTTCAATATAACGGTGTGCAGTTGAGTGAAATTAAAAAGAATGTGGCAATGATTTTACAGTCAGTAATTTAATGATTTTGATGTTTCATGTCATCACAAATAGATTTTATGTAATTAATTTTGGATAATTACTCATTCAAGTTTATCGAATAAACACGACTTTTTCACTTACTAGAAAACTCCCTACTGTAAAAGCAATGCGGTATTTTTATTGGAAAGTTCATTATCCCTTAAACCCTGCGAATCAAAGCAACACTAGTTGCTGTACCAATGGCACTACTGAGAATATCAATTAAGCCTTTGACATTGGCAGAAATACCATTATAAATTGCTGTTCCCCCACCTCCCGCTATCAACACTGCTAAAGCTGGAGCAAAGATGCTCAAGAAAAACATGAAAGCGACATCAGATGCTAATGCTGCCCCTGATTTAACCAAGACAACGGCTGTTAAACCTACTAAAATGTTGTATCCAAGTTGGACACCAAACAGAGAAATAAACCCAGTTAACCAAGCCCAAATAGGACGACCTTGTAATGGTAATAGTGATAACCCAACTGCAATTGGAGCAAATAAAGCAGTTAGCAATAATGCGGCTTCTAAAATGTTGACAAATCCCCATTGCAGGGCATAAAGAATTAAGCGAATAATGGGAATAGTCGTATCTCGAAATACACTCCCTGGGTCATTTACAAATTGCACAGCAGTACCGATTTGTCCAGGTAAGGTTCTACTCCAGATAAAACTGCCAAAATCTCGTAATGGTTGAAGTGGAGATTTAGCTTTCTCTTCCGCTGCGGTAATAATAGCTTGGGCTTGAGCTTGCTTTGAGTTCCAACATTCAATTAAATCTGTACCAACTTGTCCCTGACATTCACTATAAAGATTTTCTAACTGTTGTCTAGCAATATTGCTAATTGTTACATTAGCAATTGCGGACTTGAAAGTTAATTCACCAACTTGAATTTGCAGAATATTTTGTACTTGATTATAAGCAAAGCCTCGAATAAAAAAAATGGTTTTAGCGAGAAAATTACCATTACTACCAAGAAATATCATAATTACCAGTGGCCAAACAAAAATAGCTGCTAATTCTGACCAAGATTGTTTTTCAATAATTTCCTTTCCTGTTGTCAGTGTCACAAACAAGATACTAGCTGCTCCCAAAGTAATACCTAATTTGACTAAGCCATACCATAAACTAGATTTCACAGGATCTAGGCTGACTTGCCAAACTAAATTCCACGATTCAACTGTGGCACGAGATAGTTCTAAAGAACTGGAGACAATATCTAAAGCTTGAGTTTCTCCACCTGTGACTGGAAGTGATTGAGCAATTAGGTACATCATATTAATTACCAGCTTTGAAAACTAAAAATGATTCCAACTTCTAACAACAATAAACGGTAGTTTGGAAATTCAAATTGTAAGCATTCAGCTATCAGTTATCAGCTAAAACGGGATTTTAGGGGTTTTGAATTGGGGAGACCGACATCGGTAATCAATATTCAGAATTAGGGCTGTTTCATTCTAAATTTTGACATTTTATGTATTTACGAGAATACGTCGTTTTAGGCTTCAGGGGGTTTTATCAGACGACGACTGAATGCTTACTTCAAATTTACTTTTCATCACCCAAAGTTACACCACCAGGCATCATTAGTAATCCGGCTTGCTGAGTCATGGCATTACCTGCGGCTATATTTTTACGGCGGTCAGCAGTGTTAATAGCTGCCAGTTCCTTAGCTGTTTGTACAATCAAAGTGTTGTTTAATGACCTATCAATTCTTGCTTGTTGTGCTTCTTGAAATATTCGCTGATTAATTTGACTATTGAGGGCTGTTTGTTGAGACAAGTTTTGCAAAATTTGTTGAGTGACATCTAATGTTTGGGACTCTTCTCCTAAACTGATAATCTTTTGAGTGTCTTGTTGAGTAACTTGCTGAATTTGCGCCATTTGAGTTTGGGCTGTTTGGCTCAAAGTTGTTTGATTAGCAATTTCAGTTACAACATTTCTAGTAGTATCCTTACCAATATCTGCTCGAATACCATAAGAACTTTGCCCATTAGTTTTATTTTCCAAGATTTCAGACCATATTGCTCCAGGGTCTTGACTAGCTGAACCTCCTAGAATCTGATTCCATAATTTAGAAATATCGGGAATTTGGAATGCACCAATTGTTGAGTTAATCAAATTAGTTATGGGACTGAACAAGTCATCTTGGACAAAGTTTTTTACATCTCCGATAAAACTATTAATTTGATTGCCAGTATTCTCTACAAAAATATTGTTACCGTTAAGTTGATTACTGTTTGCTGTATTGTTATCTTGAGTAGTAGCTAAGGCTGGTTTATTAATTGAGTTAATACTCAGAACTAACAGCAAACTAATGAATTGAATCGAGATAAATTTGAGTTTCATAATTAAACTTCCTGTTGGTAAATTTCAGTGTCAATTATGTAAATAGAAATCTTATTGCTTCATTTTTCAAGAAACACATTTCAAACCTTTATGTCTCATCAAGAACTTACGTACAAATAACGAACAAGTAACCACAAATGAAGCAGAGAACACAGAGCAATAACACGAGAACCAAAATACCTTAATCCCAAGTTGAAAATCTAAAATTGGCACGCTCAAGTTATGGTTCAGAATCTTTTGTCAGGAAAGAAAAGCACTTTTTTAGCTGGTGATTAAAGGTCGATCTTCAGTCTGTTCACCAACATTTAGTTGAGAAGGCAATGGAGTAGATTGCACAGTAGATACATCCTGTCCAATATGTTGAAAACCTTTGTTTTCCTTCAAAGCTAAGATATACGCATCTGCAAAGGCTTTGAGTCCTAACAGCCTACCTTTTGCTGTTGGTGGATACTGTGCCATTACTCGTGATCTTGCTTTTCGTTCATTTTGATTATTGGCAACACTGGCCAGCATCATTTCCCCAGGGTAAAAACGACTACGCCAAAATCTGCCCCCTGTTTCTACAAGCCAACAAGAATAAAGGTCGCTGATACGTGGTAAAAATGCCTCAGTTGCATTCTGGCTAATGATCTGGGCAGGATAACCGAGATAACGCTGGAAAGAAGTAACCCCTGTACTGGTAATGCGTCCAGTGATTCGGTATGTCATGTTTTGCATGATTTGAGAACCTGTTGCACAATCACAGATGGTGTCTGGATCTTGAGATAGCAGCAATACAGCAATACCTTCCTTGCGTCCTGTAGCACAAGTTTCACCAATTACTTCAGCAAAACCATCTTTACGTAAAAGCACTGAAAGCTCATCACCAATAAACAAACTTTTAGGATGGGATAAAGCATTGCGGATACAGGCAGTATGGGCATTAATCGCCATCAAGTACGCATCCTGTTCGTTAGTTAATCCACTCAGGGCAAAGAATTTAATTGCAGGTTCAGGAGAAAATGTACTGGGACGGGCGATCGCTTTCCCTAACCTCGATGCCAGTAATGCACTCACCTGATTTTGGATTTGGTTCAGTGCTTGGCGGTCAATTTCCTCAAAAGACCTCAAATTCAGACGTTCTCTGGTGCAAAACTTGACAAAATCCGGTAGCGTGGGGATTTCCTGCCATTCTGGGGAAAGCCAACCCATCTCAAAAGCACGGTTATAACGAGCAATCATATCTGCGTCTTTGAGAAACACATCCAAAGCCTTGACTAGCATTGCATCAACTCTTTGGGCTAAATGGGGATTTTCGACTTTACCCATAGAAATAGCTACCAAAGCCTTGCGAATAAAATCCTTCCAAGATTCCATCCGTCGTTCCCGTTCTGGCTTCTCAAACCTACGTAAGTCCGGCGGTTCTAGCAGATTACTACTACCACTAGAGATGTCATAATATGCACCTTGTTCACCCAGTAATTCAATCGCTGTTTTAAAAGTGCTGTTACCACCTGCGGAAATATCCATACCGACTACGGGAATATTGTTCACTAAGGCTTCTTCCGCAAATCGCCACCCTAAAACACTCTTGCCTGAGCCAGAAGTACCTGTAATTAAAGCCCGTCCAATTTGTTGATGAAACAAATCTACGTAAATGGGTTTACCACCACGACTAGTCAAAAACTCTACACCTTGCTGGTCAATATCTTTGGGAATGGTCAGAGGCATCAATCCCGCAATTGTCTGGGTATCAAGTGTTAATCGGCGCTCACTCAAATTACCATCATGTAATAAGCGTTTGCAGGTGATAGGTAAAGTTTGTAACCATATTTCCCAAGCAATATTGCGTTCTCTCAGTACCTTGGCGGTTTCAAAACTGTTAGCCAGTAGATTGCAAGCATGAGTTAATTCCTCGGCACTATGACGGTATACTAAAAAGACTGGCGCACAATGTAAGGCTTTTGTACCTTCGTACAACCGTCGTTGTGCTTCAAAGGACTCTTCTTGTTTGATTTCTGCACCAATATCACGTCCCTGTCCTTTAGTGATTGCTACGGTGCGGGCGACTTTAGATTGCTTTGCTTGACGGGCTAAATTGTCTTGAATCAAAAAGTCATTACCACGGCTGATTTCTACCCATGCTTCTGTATCATGGACATAACTGGAAGACAGTATTTTCCACACCCACTTGAGTTGTTCTTGGGTATTTGTCCAACCCAGTGGCGGGTCTGTCATTGTCATCACACCGCAGACTTTACCCTTGCCTGTGAGATAAACTCGGTCATGATCTCCGCGATGTTCAGGACTTGCAGAGCGCCCTTGTGTACCTTCAATTAGTAGGGTACAGATATGTTTATCTGTGGTTACAGTTTCTGTGAGTTGTAGTCCCGTTTCAGTTTCTTCTAGGGTGATAACTTGGGGAATGGCAGGTGCAGCACCTTCGTTAAATCTATTCCACAACCATTGCCATAAATCACCTGCGCTACAAGGTGTGACTTCTAATCCAATTTTAGTATTTAGTAACACTTCCCACTGAATAAATCCCTGTTGAAAGCCTTGCAATAATAGCTTTTTGAAGAATGTTTCTTGGTATATTCGTTTATTGCCTGTGATTGATTCTACTATCCAAGTGCCAAAATTACGGCATTTTTCAATCACACTACCGACAAAATCTTTTTGCTGGGAACTACCTTGTTGATCACTGGTCCAGGTACAAAAGGCTATTTGCTGCCACTGTTGGCGTGTACCTGCATTTTTCAATTCTTCTATTCGCAGTTGTTCGTTGCGAATAAGAACGGAAATGGGTTTGAGGTGACAATCATCTGCCAAAGTATTAAGTTGGGTTTGGCGTTGGGTATCATCACTATAGCAGCCTGTACAAAAAGTGATGCGTTCTCCAATTGGTAAATCTTTCATGCCCTCTTCAATAGCATGAGCAAATTCACTAACTTCACTTTCATGTAAGATGTTATGCAGTCCAGCAATGTGAAAACCAAATACTAGTTGATATTGTGATTGTCCTTGTTCTAATAATAGGGCAGCAACTTGTCGGTCATCTTTTCTAATTTCTGCAATACAGCAGATATTAACTTCATTTTGGAAGGGCATAAATCTACTTTTACCTCCATACTGATTTGGTACTATTAGGGGTTTAAACTGAATGTTTATTTGTGAGTCACTGTAGCGACGACGTACCCAAGCTGGACGGTTTTTTGGTAATGGGGAAATGTAAATATTGTTGCAGTTATACCATTCGTTTCCGGGTGGTTTACGCCATCTATCTAGGAATTGATGGGGTTGGTTGCCGGTTAAAATCCACCAACTGACAATTAGCCAGAATGATGTGGCGAAAAACCAACCCATTCCTAAACTGAGTAAACCATTGGTAATGATGTAAGAAACTATGATGATGGCAATCCAAGGAACAAGTTGCTCGGCTGGTATTGGTCCAATACTGGCTTGTTTACCTAAAATCCGGTTAACTTTGATAAATTCGTTTTGCGGATTGTTTTCCATAAATCATGCTCTTGATTTTAACTTAACAGAAATACAGGTGGAATACCAACTTTTAGTTATTAATTAGTAATTCACGATTAGTAATTAATAATTCACAATTGATAATTTGTTATTCTCTCTGTGTCCTCTGTGCCTGGAGTGGTTAGTTTAAATCTGTAGTTTTTTCTTTTCAATTTGATTTGAGTTATCAAAAAAGGCAGCTTGAGAAATCCTATTTGATTGGTGCTAATGTAGGATTTTATAGAGAAAAATATGCTGCCTTGTATCTTCTTCAATTAACTATTTGACATTAACCACCTGTTGTTGTGCCATTACCAATAAAGATAAAAGTGATGACATCTATGGCAATGACAATGGCAAAAGCTAAACCAACTTGAGTCACAATTGGTCGCCAGTCGTTACCTTGTTGTGCTTGGTTATAAGCAAATAAAGAAGCAGATGCAACCAGCAATAAAAATGCTCCTCGAATCAAGTTAAATGTTAAACCAACAACGTTGGCATCCAATGTGGTAGCACCACCTCCTGCTTGTGAACTTTGTTGGGCTAATGTAACAAAAAAGTTTTCTAACCCACTTAAAAAAATGGCTTGGGCTGGAGTTGCCAGGGTATCAAGTAAAGCGGTAATAGTGATAATGACGGACACAATATGCCAAAAGCGAATTTTTCTGCCTAAATACTTTTCTAAAATTGGTACTGTCCGAATTACGTACCCCATACTCAAGAAAACTATGCTGGCACATCCCAAAATAGTGACAAATATGGGTTTTGTCGCCAATAAATAAATGCCAATTGCCAAAGATAGGAAAATAAAAATTAAGTCAGTGCTGTTGATTTTCAGGTTTTTAAAGTTAGTGGAAACTTTGGCAGATGGTAGTAGTTTAAACTGAGAATTGGGAGATTTTAGGTTATTCATCTTGCTTTTCTCGGTATAATTCAACTGATTAAACTAAAACTTGCTTGGTGAATATTTGCTATTGCTGCTATTAGCTGATTGCTTACGGTAGACTTAAACTTGCATTTCTGATTTGCTGGTTTTAGTTTGCTTCTTTTGTTGTTTAGCGGTATTTTGATTAGCCTGTTGAGAACGAGTTGATTGCTGATTATCTAACAACGCTTCCATTTCTCTCAAGGGGATGCTACATTGCCTAATCTCTGGTGGTTCTCCTGGTACTAAAGCGGCATCAAGCACTTGTTCATTGTGACGATTGGGGTTAAATCCTTGAAGTATTTGTGTGCCATTAGACAGTTTCACTATTTCAAAGTCGTACTTGGCTTTGCCTTTTTCAGCCCAGGTAAAGGTGGGTTCATCATCACCATTAAATTTGTGAGGTAGTTGTGTTTGAAACTCTTGAATCAATTCTTGGGTGGTAGCTTTAAGGGCATATTCTTCTTTTGACTGTGGCAATTTACAAATGCCAGTTTTTTCCTCAGCGGTAAGATTATCTTGTGTAATTGTCCATTGTCCCTGAGTGCAAGTACCCGCAAAAAGTGTTTCCCCTTGGGTATTTTCTAAAACAATAGCTACGTCCGCAGATATCCCTGTTTTTGCTGTTTGTTTACCCTGTTGTTTTACTCCTTGTTGTTTGACTGTTAAAGTTTTATTACTGGAAATGGCAATACCATCTTCAGGTGATTGGTCTAATAACTCACTGGCAACATTAGCAAATCCAACTAAAGCCTCAGCACAAGCAATTTGTTGTTGCTTATCTTGGCGTTTTGCTAGATATCCTAAAACATCATTTTCTGGTTGGTTAGTAGGGTTAGATTGAACAGTTTTATCGGCTGTTTCTGATGCAATTACAGAACTGTTTTGTTGTGCTGCCATTTGTTTTTCAAGGCGACTAACTACCATTTCTAAACGGTCAAGTCGCTTGGATATAACTTGCAAGTAATCTTCAATTTGCTGGAGTTGTTCTGTAATGCTGGCATCTTGATCTAACTCAAAAGGTTGCGACTGATTATTGGGGTCTAATTGAGAACCCAATTTGTCTACTTTAGAGCCGATTTTCATAGTAGCTACAGCCACTGGATTATCAGATGTGGATGCTTCAGATACAACTTGATAATCTTGAGAAGTTGGGGAATTTGAAGAAGTTCGAGAATTTGAAGAAGTTTGAGAATTTCCAGAATCTTGAAATTCCGATGAATCAGGCTTTATTTCCTGTAAACGATTAGTGAGGTTATCAACTCGGTCATTCTGTTTTTGTAGTTGTTTGAGAATTCGTTCTAACCGCTTTTCATCAGCTTCGGCTGCTAGTTGTTCTAAAACTCCTTGTCCGACAGCAATTCCTAAAGTTGCCAATTGTCCTGCTAATCCTCCCAAATTTACCCCGTTTACTTCCCGTCCATTAGTGGCTGCTGTGGCACTTAAACGGGAAGCTTCGTCTAATGGTTCTTGGGATTTAGATTTTTTGGTAGCAGTTTTATTGGTTGGGGTTTTATCTTGAGTTTTAGTTGGTGTTTTGGGTTGGGACTTACTTTGGGGTTTAGTTACAGTTTTGGCTTGAGGTTTAGTTGGGGTTACACTAATACGACTAACAGGTAATTCGTCTTCTTCATCTAAGTCGTCTGGGTCATCTAGTTCATTGTTAAAATCGTCATTTAACAGGTCGTCTAGTTCGTCGTCAATTTCATCTATTTCTTCGTTTTCCTCTTCTAAATCGAGTAGGTCATCATCCAATTCATCGTCTAAATCATCAAGTTCTGTTTCTGCAAAACCGCAAATTTCGGCAATGTTGGAAGGGGTAAAGTAGTTTTCGTCTTTGTTGGTAATTCCTTCGAGGTTTTTAATCAGGTATTTACCACTGGTTCTGTGTCCAGGGTCACTGGTGAGGTAGAAGCGATAGCCTCTAATTTCGTCATCATCATCACCTCCTACGCAAAGTTCTACGGTAATGGGGGCTTTCCCTGATTCCTGGCTGTAATTTTCTACACAGTCTTTAAAGTCTTGATGGGACTGGATAGAATCGTTCTGAATTGACTCAGAAATGGCTTTGTCCAGGGTGTTTTCTATATGGCGGAGTTTACGGCGATCTGTCAGGTTTTCCCAGGAGCGAGTTTGAGAGCTTTGTTTGCGCTTCGGTTTGGTCAGTGTTTTGGTAGCCATTATGTACTCAACTCTGATTGCCTTAGAGTTAAGTTAACAAGGCTGTGTATGAGTTGACATAGACCTATTGGCTATTTATTTATTGTCCATCTGGCTATTATTGATTCTTAATTCCTAATTTCATGTATCTTGACTAAAAAAGTAGTTTTAAGCACCTAAGAAGATTTTCTAGTAACTAGAGATTAAGTGAACTTGGCTCAATAATAAGATTAGAACATTCTCAGTGAATTGATGCAACATAACTAAGAATGTTCTAATATTTAGTTGATGGATACATAAGAATT
Source organism: Dolichospermum sp. OTE_75_concoct_329_sub (assembly GCA_031376645.1). Lineage (GTDB taxonomy): Bacteria > Cyanobacteriota > Cyanobacteriia > Cyanobacteriales > Nostocaceae > Dolichospermum. The sequence continues at coordinate 11,883 of JANMEE010000332.1, forward strand.
AGGGGTTAAAGATGAGTGGAAGTGGTGGTGGTGGTGGATACGAATATCAGGCACAAGCAACGGCATATATCGCTGCTCATATACTGACACAGCAAGCATTACGTTGGATTGAACACTCAACTGCTGATGTACCTGTTGCCGTGGCAGCAGAAACAGATGGACCTGGAGATGATATCAATATCCAACTTCAAGACGGCACAATTATAGAACTTCAAGCAAAATATCGTCTGAAGAAAAATGAAAAGTTTTGGGAAGCAATTATTAAATTAACTCGTGGTCTTGCAAACAATCCGTTACTATATTGCATTTTATTAACTGATTCCACAGCAAGTTCAACAATCAGAGACGACCTAAGCCAAGATATTGAGCGACTTGGGCAAGGACGAACAGACAGTTTAAAGGACATAGCTGATGAATTTATATCAAAATTGAAGAAGGAAAATATTCCTCATGATTCAGAAATTTTTAAGCGTCTTCGGATTGTTATTGCCGATCTTTATAACTCTCAGAGAGATGCAAAAACAGCACAAGTTTTACTGTCACAAATTATAGAAAATAAACTCCAAGATGAAAATGCTTGGAATATATTAGTTGCCAAAAGTCTAAATCTAATTAGTAAGAAAGGGCGGCATGATGCCAAAAGTCTATCACACCTCTTAAGTCGTCAAAACATTCAATTACGGTCAACAGGAGCGAATCCCACAGCTTTATTTGTTCGATACATAGCTCGATTAGAAGAGTCAATATTACTGTCTAAGGCACGCTGTATTGCTAGTTGGCAAGGTACAGGAATTAAAGAAGACGAAGCAATTGACCTTGCTGATGATATGTCTATTGGTTTACCTCCAAATGAGCTAAAGCTTTTGCCTGGAAAGCTGATTATTTTAACTGGAGAAATGGGAATAGGAAAATCCTTGATTGGCGAGCGTTTATTTCAAATTGCTATTCAAGAAGCTAAGGAAAATGTCAATGCACCATTTCCTATTTTTTTTGAAGCAGAACAGCTACAGGGTAATTTACTAAAAAAAGTCATAGAAGAAGATACTAGGGATTTATATAGTCCTGCAAATGAGCCTATTATAGTCATTATTGACAAAGTAGATGATATTGGAATAACCAATGCAGTTAAGCTTCTTAAAGAAGCCAGAATTATTATCCAAGTATGGAAAAAAGTAACAATAGTTCTTATTAGTAGACCCATCCCAGAGTTTGTGAACGCCCCAGAATCAATAACAGTTAGTCTTCTTTCCAAACAGGAGGCTGAGGCACTAATCAAAAGATTATCAGGACAACAATATTTTTCTTACCAAAGCTTATCTGAATCGGTTCAAGACGCAGTTCTCAGACCTTTATTTGCAGTTCTACTTAGTAGTTATTTAAGAGATTCAGCTATCTCAATACCTCAGTCTAAAGAGCAACTTTTATCAAGTCTAGTAGAACGTTCCCTTCGTCCGTTACGAGAACACGTACTAAAGGCAAGTAAATTTTTAGAGCAACTTGCAGCAGCTTGTATTGATAGAGGAAGTACAATAGTTCCATCACATGAGATTACTTCCTGGAGTGAACGACAACAGCTTCTAGATTCAAGATTAATTGTTGAAAATGCTGATAGCTTACGATTCCCCCTCCCTATCTTGGCACAATGGTTTGCTGCTCAATCTTTATTATCAGATATTTCTATAATCGAGAAAATTGCTACAGATCGCCAACGTCTTGAGTTTTGGCAATATCCTATAGTAATTGCTGTTGCTACTTTTCCATCTCATCGAGTATCTGAATTACTAACTCCAATTGTTAAGAATCAACCAGCTATAGCTGCAAATATTGTAAGTGAAGCATTGGCATTTCATGGACGAGCAAATAAGATTTCATCCCCATCAGCCCTAGAACTGGGGCAACAGGTACGAGATGCTATGGAAGCATGGATAACTGGATTTAAACCATTTTCATCACCAATTTCTTTCCTACAAGAAAATGGAAAATTACCTGCATTGGGAGTACGGTTAAGCCAAAGATTACTGGGACAATTTTCAACATCATGGGTAGAGGTTGCTTGGCACTCTGGTAATGAAAACCTGCCGGATGTTGTTGAATTACCTCAAGGTACAGAAGATTATGATTATTTATTTTCATTGGGGTGGAAAACTCTTCAAGGATTTCTTCCTTATTCGCACGTATCATGGGCATGGAAATGGACTCTAGAACAAGTCATAAGTTCACTCTTGAATGATAGATCCTTACCAGTAGAGACTGGATGTTTGTCCTTGGAAGCTGCATGGTTTAGTGCGCTCTACATAACGAATCGCCATCCTAAAAATTATCCTAACTATTCTTACCCAATTCCTTTATCTCAACTTGAAACTGTCCTTATCAAGATTGGTGATTTACAGTTTCCACCAGTGTTTCAGCATTGCTTGACTCAACTTAAGATTGAAATGAAAGCAGCTCGTATAAGAAAACAAACTGATCTGTCTTTACCAACTTCTTTCATAGTCTTTAGACACAACCATTCCATATCTAATGAGATTCTACGAAAGTATGTGGAAGATGTTTATCTAGGAGCATTTGAAGGTTATCAGCAATTAGTGAACGCTTTATACCCTAAATTTCTTCCTAAACTTCCACTAGCATCTATTCTCCCAGCTAGATTAGTAGGTGTTATTGTTCCACCTACTTCTAGTTCAAATTCAGTGACTTGGAGTTGGTATTGGGAATCATTACCTGAAGATAGTTCCAGTGAAGTTAAATTTGAATTGAGAGATTATCCACTTTCAGAACAAGAGCCTAATGTACAATCTGCTTTGGAAAAAATACAGTCTTTATATCCACAATGGAGACAACGCTTTTCAGTAAAACCCCAATCTATATCTTCATCTACATCTCCTATTTCAAATATACTCGGATCTTACCCTGTAACTCGTTTAGCTTATCAATGGCTTTGGGAAGACTTAAAACAAGTAGGATGGATACCACACAATTGTAATTTTGATAGTAATAATCCTCATCCTTGGTTGCCGATGGAAAACTCTTATCGTTCTGGAATGGATTAAGAATATAAATCAGCAGTTGCAAAAACTTAGCTTAGATTTCTCCTCAGAAAGAAAAGCCAAAATTGCTAATCAAACAGCTAAACTAGAAGAAGAAGCAACAACACTTTACTTTAGGATATTAAGATTTAAATATTAATTAATGAATTCAAACTCAAAAAAATTGGTAATCACTAAACTTGAAAAAGGATTACCTGCTATCACTCCAGCTTTTGGTGCAACACTAGCAGAAGCCTGTGCTGTTTGTTTAAACAATCAAGGTTATATTCAGGGTATAGAACTCACAGTCAAAGGAGAGTTTACGGCAGTCTTTAAACTATATTGGCAAGAGGTAACAGACCAAATGCTGCGCTGTTGGAACGATAGCGAATATACTACAGAACAGGCAGCTTATGGAATCGCTTTCTTAATTATACAAGAACTTACGGACTATACAGTTATCGAACGTTCTCGCAGAGGAACAGGATTTGATTACTGGTTAGGTAAAAAAGGTGATAACAATGAACTACCATTTCAAAATGCAGTGCGGTTGGAAGTTTCCGGCATCCGTAAAGGCGACGACAGCCGAATAAAAGCTAGAATTAAACAGAAGCTTGAGCAAGTCAGCCCCACAGATGGCAAACTTCCAGCTTATATTGTGGTTGTTGAATTTAGTAACCCTTTAGCCTTTATAGTAAAAAAATGAGTCAGATTCAAGAGTTACATAAACAGGCTATGGATTTAGCCGAAATGGCACAAGTTGCTAAACTTAGAAATAACTCAGATTTAGCTGCCCAATTATCCCGACAAGCATTTGAAAAAGAACGATTAGCAGCAGAATTAATAACCAATGATTTAGCAGCAGAACCAACCCGTTCAATATTATATCGTAGTGCTGCAACCCTAGCAATTGACTGTGGAGAAATTCACAGTGCAGAACATTTAATTGCAGTTGCTTTATCAGGAAATCCACCAAATGAAATTGCCGAAGAACTCAAAGATTTATTTGTGCAAATCAATATTAATAAATATTTTGCCCGTCGAGGTCTGGTATTTGATGAAGCTAAACTTCAAATTTTGAGTTAGGAATTAACCATAAATAAAAAACATCAATTTTATTTTTATCGTCATCAATTAGGTCAAGATAATATGACTATGCCAAAATTCTCTCAACCAAAACCTGTTGCATAATTTGCTGTTTCAACGAATCTGCCGCAACTGAAGCAATAATTTCCCAATCGTTTTCTGTCAACATTACCCCAAGCAGTTCCCGCAATACCTGATGATTAGAAATAAACTCTTCACCAAAAAGTTCATCCCTCCGCAACACAACTTGAATATGTTCTTTAACATTAGGTGTAGGTAGCCTGAATCTTTCCAGCAACTTCTCCCTTGCGGTAGCAGATGCTATAGAAGTGGCAGTTCCTAAATTCCAATCTTTGAGTAACAAACGCACTTCTCGATTCAACGAAATCCGCAAAGTTTTTAAACGATAAAACAATTCGGGATTAAGTAACAGTTGTTCAAAACTAGAACCGCAATCTAACCCAGCACCAATATTACTCCCTACTTCTTCCTCCCCTTCAATACTTTTTCTCAACCATTCTTCATGCAGCAATAAATCCATCGGAGTTGCTGGTTCTTGCTTAGAGATATATTTATGATCATATTCTTGTTGGTTCATTACCTATAACTTTTGAATATTTATCAATTTTATCAACCATTGGCTTACAAATTCTCCATCATTGCTGGTGTAATACGTTTAAGTAGCAATTACTTATATTATATATTGCAAGTTTAGTCATTGAATTAGTAAAGATAATAAATTTGCGCTATTAGTTTAACTCCACGTCCTTACTTTGGCTATGATGCCTACTATGAGCATAGCTATTCCCTTTGACATTGGACACCACGCCATCACCAGTATTTGATAACTCCTGATGTCTTCCTAGTGATAGCATTCGTGTAGCATCTCCTGGAGAAGCACTATTTTCAGTAGAACGCTCCCTCTCTAAAATCATCTCCTCTAACTCACTTGCGGCTGCTTCTGAAAGCGGAAATATCTCTTCTCCTGTGTGAATATTCCCTCTACAAATCGTTCGCTTATTCTCATTTCGCACAATAAAATCACCACTAGACTGAACATAAGCCGTCCACTGTCCACCAATTTTAAACTGCTCAATTTCCTTACTTTCAGATTGATTGGCTTGTCGCTGTTCGTAGGTAATACCAATTGCTTCTACCAAATTATCAAACATTTCCTGCCGCCAAAATTCCCGGTGAATAGCTCGCAATTCTCCAGCATTATCTAACTTTAGTTCTGATTCCGTTAATGTCACATCTGGCAACTCTATCGAATCAGCATTAACCTTGAGGATAATACTAGAACCTTCTGGTTTTAATGTAGCTGCAAATGTAGTTCCCACAGGCAACTTCGGACTATCAGGTGCAAAAGTTCCTAAATTCTGACCATCAATTTGTAATATTGGTGTCCCGTTATAACGATAAAAATCTGGGTGTGATTCTGGTAATTCAAAAACTCCTACTTCTAGAGTCACACTCCGCTTTCTCCATTGCTGACTGGCAAAATTCTCATCAGCAAAATCATTGTATTTAATCCCCAACACTTTCATTTCTGCAAACTGAAAATCCTGAAGCTGTTGACATACTTCCTCAGTAAATAAATTATATGCCAAAGCCCCCACACCCGCATCCTGACGTGATGTTGCCCAATTATGATCTACGGGAGGAATGATGCGTAAATCTTTAGGAATATTCAATTCATCTAAATCGTGAATATTGTCACCAAATTTAGCCGCTAATTTCTCAACTAATTTGGGAGATAAATCTTTAAAAGCAAATTCAATCACAGGTAATTGCGGATGAATAGTGGCATCAAATTCAATTCCCTTTTGTTCTAAAGACTCCTTCCATTTAATCGCATCTTTCCCAAACGGAACAGTCAAAACATAAGTATCTTGTGGTAATGCTGCACTAGGCATTTCATAATTATGCTCAAAGGAAAACGTAATTTCCATCTGTGCTGCCAACTGTAAACAATCTTTACGATGTCGGTCTAATTCTGGACGGGTGTGTTGGGTGTGCCACAGTGCTGCTGCACCCTCAAATCTATCCTCTGAAGTGGTGAATAATTCATCAATTTCGGCTCTGTAACTATCGTAAAGTTTGCCCAATTCTTCATTAAATGCTTCTCTATCATCTCCCACCCGTTCTTTAATTTCATCTCTCGATTGTTGAAACCTAGTTTTTAATTCTTCTGCCCATTCTAAGGCATCTACTGATAAGGTTTCTTTGGGAAATAAATAACGAAATTCATGTCTATCTCTACTGCGAATCCGTGTTGGTTCCCACAAGGGATTTACTACTTCTCTGGCAATCACATTTATTGCTCCTGGGGCATCTGCTGGCATAGCAAAGGAACGATAAAGTCGGTCATCTTTTTTAAAGTCAAAGAAGTAACTAGGATGGGATTCTGACCATTTTTTGGCATCTGCTAATAAGTTCGCACCATCAATTTCTTTGATGTCCTCCAATCTTTCGGCACTTTTGGGTGAATCTACTTCTACTTGCAGTGCTTGAAAAAGACGATTGAGCAGCTTCCTTTGTCGTCTGACAAATCGTTCGCTATTTTCACTTTCACGCGGCATTGAGGACTGGACACGCCCAATGTTTGTCGCCACTAGACCTACTTTATTTTGACTGCTGGCAGCGGCAATTTGTGATAAATCACGGTATTTTAAATTGCCTTCTTCATCTGTAATTTCCGTATATGCCAGTTTAGGACGTTGTTTAACTGGTTTAAAATGTCCGGGTTCACCGGCGCGGAGTGTTTCTTTGGCAATATTCGGCAGTTTATTAGCAGGACTAACCATTAATTGGTCGCCATCAAAATCAGCTTGGTGATATTCTTCAGCGTCTTTGGGGTGAATCCAAACTACGTTGCGAGTTTTCTTTAGTTCTGGATCATGGACGTTATTGTAAAGACGAATATTGTCTGAGTTGACGATAGGGTAACGGGTGAGAATCACATCTCCTTCTGGTAGATGGGGGACACAAATTGTCCCTCGTGGTAAAGTGTCGCATGGCATGGCCATACCTGAATTATGGCTGTATCCACTCTTAATGGCTAAATCACGCCATTGATTGGCTATATAATCAGTAGCAAATTTGCGAAATTTGGGTGTTTCAATTAATTGACCGTATTTATCGCTGCGGAGTAGAGAAATCCAGCGAGACTCCTGTACTTGATTATTAGTATTATCATCTATTCCGTTAACAGTTTCTTCTGTTTGTTCTTGTTTGGATTGTTGTTTGTCATATTGTTGAATAATGTATTTTGCCAACGTCAAGGGATTACTTTGTAACTTAGCTAGTTCTTGAGCTTTTGCTTCAGTTGGTTGACTTAAATCTTGTTGAACTGCTGCTTCTGAATACCAGATGGTAAACTGCCAACTATTATCGTAACTGGTGGCTTTAGCATTACCTCGATTACCTATTACTGCTTGGGGAAACTGATATTCACAACAAGGGATTAAGTCTTGAAGTTGGGATTTTTTGATGCCTTTAATTGAGGAACGATCTATAATAATATCGTAACCTTCAGCATCTGTTAATTTAGCATCTGGTAAAAAAGTTCCTTTCGCTAAAAAGCTAGTTTCTGGAGATTGTGAGTTATCACTTTCAGCCCAACATTTCATCCACGCAAATCGAAATTGCAGTGGACAATTGCTTTCTCCTCCCAGTTGTTTAGCTAGTCGCGGTGAAATCTTGCCGTGACAGTCTCCGGTTTTATAATCAGCATATTGTGGGTCTGTAAAGTCTACAATTTTGACTCGTAAGTTGGTAAATGTTTCTGAACCTTTGTAGCAATTACTAACTAATAATGAACCATAACGACAAGCGGTATCTGGTTCTGTGGCAAATAACCGTTTAATTTTTTTCCGCAGTGCATCATCAGCAAAGTAGTAATTATCGCCTGAACTAAAGGCTAATTTACGTTTAATGCCATCTGTAAATGTTCTTTGTCTTAAATGGTTGGCATCTGGATTTTTACTGTCAATTTTCACCAGGAGGAGAGATGGCAATTCTGATGGCTCAAATATTTGTGCTAATAGGGAATTTTTGATAATTTCTGGTTCAGATAAATATCTCCCCTTGCCATTGTTGTACGACCCATCAAAGATAGGTATACTCAGTCCAGAACCTTCTATAAGCCTAGTAGTTAAATCCATTACCAGTAATCTATTAGATAGCTGATCTAACAACGAATCGCACTTCTAATATTTATCCTGGCATGGAATTACACCCAGTGAAATCATCCAAGTGGATATTTTACTCTTGGCGCGGTAACTAAGGGTAAATCTAGCAAAAATGAGTGGATAAGGAAGCCGATACAAAAAAGCTAACTAAGGTATTGTTAATGAAAGCGATTTTAATTTGTACTGAGCGCAGATGAGGTAACAAAAATGATTGCTATAAAAGATAAGTTTCCTAAGTTAACACCCGAAGAATATTTTGTCTGGGAAGAAAAACAACTGCTTCGCCATGAGTATCTCAATGGTGAAATTTACGCTATGAGTGGGGGAACTCAAAATCATGGCCGAATTGCTAGTAATATTATTTTCATTGTTAAAGGTCATTTACGGGGCGGTGGTTGTCAGGTTGGTAATTCCGATTGTCGTGTAAATATTGTTGAAACGAAAGATTATGTTTATCCTGATGTGAGCGTTACTTGCGACGAGAGAGATAGGACTGCAATCCAAGCAATTCAATATCCCTGTCTAATTATCGACATTTCGGCTTCGCTCAATGTCAACACCGAGCGGAGTCGAGGTGTCGAGGTTTTATCTCCCAGTACAGCCAGTTATGACCGAGGGGATAAATTTAGACTGTATCGCCGCAATCCTAGTTTGCAAGATTATGTTTTGGTTGATGCTGAGAAAATAGCGATTGATTTATACCGCAAAAATGATCGCGGTAATTGGGAGATTTTTAATTATCAGGTGGGGGATAATATCGAGCTACGAAGTATTGATTTAAGTTTTCCCATTGAGTCGGTTTATGAGGATATTGTTTTTGAGGAATTAGGATAAATCGCTAGTATTTCTAAGCTGTTACGCAGCTAAGAGAACTCCACAAAAAAGATGAACTGCTTGCAGCAGCGCTAGTTCCCTCCGGGACGCACTCGCGTTCGCTATCCAACTTTTACCAAATCAAAACAACTTTTCCTCCCCGTGATCCCTGCTAGAAAGCCCCCTGCCTACAAAGTTTTATATTGCTATTGCTCGAAAAGCTTAATTTGGCGTTACTTATTGTGACTTAAAGGAAAAGATTGCCATTTTTTAAAGTAAAAGCTTGCCGCATCAAAGCCTGAAAGCCTGATTATTACGATTTGTGCTAAGTTGTTGTTGACTACGGTTAAACGATAAAGTTACCACCAGTCCCAAGAATTTAAGTCAAAGCCTGCCGTGAGTCCAAACAATAGATAGAGAAAAATGCCCTCTGTATAAGAGTTTGATGACTAAAATCAGGCGATAGCGAAGCGCTCCGTAGGAATCGCCATTTTTGGTTCATGACCAAATTGGCGTTCATCCTATACTGCATAAGGCTTTAGTACACTTTTCACGTTTTTGGAGAGTGTAGATTTACCGTAAAGCTAGTCAGGCTATGGGTTCGGCAAGCTTTTGCTTTAAAAAACGGCAATCTTTTCCTTTAAGTCACAATGGCTCATGTTATGGTTCACAATTTGGCTCAAATTATGGTTCAAGTCACAGTACCGCAGGCGCAAGTCAAAAGTCAAAGTACATCATCGTAGGTTGAAAGCCTGATAAGTACGGATATAACATTAATTTCCTATCATTTTATTCTGTATCCTTTATTAGTTAAGATGCAGAGTCCAATGAGAATTGCCTGACAATACTTCCATTTGTTGCTTATGTCTCAAAAATTTCTGGTCTTTCAATAATGAACCATTCATGATACAAAATTGCTAGAAAGAAGTTTTCATTTTTTAGGCGGTCACAAACTGTCATAAAGCCAGAAAAGAAGGGATCATCTTCATAGGTGGTATCCGATAAAAATAGCGTGAGTGATTTTTTATCTTCAGCCCAAATAGAACGGATTATGGAAATATTGGGGTGATGAGATTTATCC
>JANMEE010000043.1:0-6355 GCA_031376645.1 Dolichospermum sp. OTE_75_concoct_329_sub
GCCACAGTTGCCGGAATTTAACTCAAGTAGGCAAGCGCGCTTACACGGGCTCAGTAGTTTAGCTATATATAAATGGTAAAGCAATATATTTATAAGTAAATCTAGTACAAAGCTACTGTAGTAAGAAAATACTAGTTGCTCACTCAGTTTACCAGTGCTATATTAGGGTTTGAGTGAAATGTGAGCGATACATTGCCAATTAATTAGAGCAGTTGACTCTTAATCAATTGGTTAAAGGGTTCGCCGAATAATGGGTGAGGAGGGAATCGAACCCGCAACCAATTGATTAAGAGTCAACTGCTCTACCGTTGAGCTACTCACCCGTTGATAAAGCTATAATATCAGACTTTTGACTTTGGCGCTAGTGGTGCAGTTAAAAAACTGGAAATAGTGGAAATTGCATGATAAATGTGATCCGACTTTTATCGCTTGCAACATAAATTAATCCATTTAAACGTTGTACTATTGTTTTTACCAAAGCCAATTCTAAGCCAGTGTTCTGTGCTTGCCAAGATGAATGTTTGGGAATGCGGTAAAATGGCTGGAACACTTGTGATAATTCATGGTGAGGAATCTCCACACCAAAAATACTAACTTTTAATTCTACTGTGTCTACATTCGAATCAGCACTAACTGTAATGGATTTACCTGCGGGAGCGCATTGACAAGCTTGGTTGAGCAGCAAAGTAATAATTTTTTCTAAATCAGTGATATCTGTGGAGAAAGGGGGAATTTCTGGAGAGATATCTAGGTGTAACTGTTGTTGCTGACAATTGGTAACATCTCGAAAAGATTCAACAATGGGAAATAACCAAGTTGAAAAATCAATAGTAATTAAAGTAGGAGTTTCCGGATTGTTTTGGAGATATGTAAAACTAAGAAGATCGTTAAGTAATTTATTTTCTCGTCCACATTCATGATTCAGAATTTGTAATAGCTGAGATACTATTTCTCTATCTAAACTTCCTGTTGGTGTCATGAGACTTTCTAAGGTTTGCACAGCTAGACTAATATTAGTAATGGGTGTGCGTAATTCTTGGGAAAGATGTTTGATAAATTCGTTTTTATGCTGTTCTGTTTGTTCTATTTCCTTAATCTGGGATTTAGTTTTTGCATATAGTCGAGATTGACGAATTGCGATCGCACATTTATTAGCTATTTGTTGTAATAAGGCTATTTCTAATTCTTTAAATTTGGCTTCTGTGTGGCGAATTATCCAAATATTGCCGAAAATATCTTGATTATCAAAAATCGGACAAGCTAATTGATTCATAAGCTGTAAATTAGAATAATGTCCTGGGACAATTTCTATAGATTGCCAGATTTGTTTTTGTAATAGAGACTGATAAATTTGGGGAAAGTCAGCAATTGCTGTGGTTAAGCCTTGAAAATGCGGTAGGTTAGAACTATATTCATAAGTAACTGTAGTAGCAGTTAGGCAGGGATTATAAAGTTCGATTTGACACCGATTAAGTGATAATAAATTAACTAATTCTTGAGTAATAATTGTTAATATTTTCCGATCATCTAGACTATCGCGGATTTGTTCAGTTATGTGTTGCAATAACTCTTGAAATTTCTGAATTTGCTGGATCTTTTCAGTATTTTCCTGTTTTTCCAAATCTAATTGGATTTGTAAATATTCTACCTGCTGTTGTAATTGTGCTGCTGATATATCCACACCCAATTGCATAGATACTTCTGAACCAAATATTGGTGAAGACGGTAATTGCGTCCATTTGGAGATGGATTTAACTTGATTTAGATTCATGCAAGAATTTAGGAAATAATGGATAGTTGATAATTTGGGAAAAGGTAAGTAGAAAGAATACTTACTCATAACTGATCTTTCTATCTGCCTATTACCTATTCCTTAACTAGGAAATAACATGAGTATAGGAGAGCATACCAAATATTGTGTATTGCTGATAACAACCCTTGTGACGGTTTGTAAACAGGTACGTTAAGTTACAGCTAATTCTATGAGATTAGGACTTACTCACTGTACAAATCAATCATGATATGCTTTCACCAAAATATCTTATTTCAGGCTGCAAGGAATTGTATTTTTACGGATAAATCAACCATGGGGTAGGGGTAAATATGGTTTTTACAGCTATGCGTATTTGATATTTCTTGTCAATACGTAAATTACAGGTATAATAAATATAGCTGTTTCAGCAAAATATACTAGTTGTTTGTAGAAATGAAATAGGGTTAATATGTGCTAAATCTATACAAGCTCTATCTCATGAATACTTTACTAAACTCTGCCCTGACGCTGACATATAACAAACTGAGCGCGTTTTCTAGTGCAAACAACTTCTGGCAAGTTTTTGATACTGCTTTTAGTACAGGATATATCCGCAGTGTTGCGGAAATTCTGCGTTTACAGTGGCAAGCGGGTGATTTTAGTCAACTTCCCCAAATAGAAATTCTTGATAGTAGCATTCTTGGCGGTGCGAATGGGGCTTATGCTACTAGCACTAATAAGATTTATCTATCAGCTAATTATGTCGCAACTGCCACACCAGAAAACTTGGTTAGTACGCTGTTAGAGGAAATTGGACATTTTGTAGATGCTCAAATTAACCTCATAGATAGTGCGGGAGATGAAGGGGCGATTTTTGCTGAGTTAGTACAGGGTTACAGTCTGAATGACACAACCTTACAGATTTTAAAAGCTGAGGATGATCATAGAAATATTACGGTAAATGGGCAAGTTATTCAGGTAGAACAGCAGAATTTTACGGGAACGTCAGGCAATGACACCATTACAGGAACATCAGGAAATGATGTTATTCAGGGATTAGGAGGTAATGATACTTTTTATGGTGGTGCAGGTAATGATGTCTTTGTATTTGACTTTGAACGCTATCAAAACAACAATGATATTATCCTGGATTTTGTCCGAGGACAAGATACAGTTGATCTTCAAAAACTCAATATTGGTGATTGGGCTACGCTGCAAAAAATCATTAGCAATGATGGATTCAATAATGCATTAATTAATACTTATTATGGTAGTTACACGTCCCAATTAAAACTTAATAGCATCAATACTACTCAATTACAAGCAACGGATTTCATTTTTAATACTGTTAATTCTCATGACTTTGTTGATGGTGATGATTATAATGGCGATCGCTTATTTGGCGGTTTAGGGAATGATACCCTGAGAGGATTTAAAGGTGAGGATCTGCTCTTTGGGGAACAAGGAAATGACAGTTTAGAAGGGGGTGCGGATAATGATATTCTCTACGGCGGTGCTGGTAATGATATATTTGTATTTGATTTTGACCGATTTCAACGCTATCAAAATAATAATGATATCGTCATAGATTTTGTCAAAGGACAAGATAGAATTGATATTCAAAAACTAAATATTGCTGATTGGACAACGCTACAATTTCTCATGAGCAATGATGGACAAAATAATGCGTTGATTAAGACTTATTCTGACGGGATTGATTCTACGTTACAGCTTAATGGTATTAATTATACTCAACTACAAGCAACTGACTTTATTTTTAATACAGTTACCGCCAATAACATTATTGATGGTAATGACTATAATGGCGATCGCTTATTCGGCGGATTAGGTAATGATACTCTCAGAGGATTGAAAGGTGAGGATATGCTCTTTGGAGAACAAGGAGATGATCGATTGGAAGGTGGTGCGGATAATGATAGTCTTTACGGTGGTAATGGTAATGATACAGCCGTCTACTCTAGTATTCGTTCTCAATATCAAGTGATTAATGCGAATGGAGTCTATACCGTTACCCATCAAGTTAGCAATGGCGATGGAATTGATACACTATACGGTATTGAAAATATCCAATTTTCTGACCAAACCATAACTTCAAATTCCACTATTTCCACCATCACCCTTAACTACAATGATGCCTTAGAGAAATCAATTTTATTTTATGAAGCCCAGCGTTCAGGGAACTTAAATGAGGCCACAAATCGAGTCCCTTGGCGTGTTGATTCTGCACTCAATGATGGTGCAGATGTTAGCGTGGATTTGACACAGGGCTACTATGATGCAGGAGATCATGTCAAATTTGGTTTTCCAATGGCTAGTTCCATGACTATGCTAAGTTGGGGGGCTGTTCAGTATCGTAACGCCTATCAGCAAAGTGGACAGCTAGATGAAATCATGGATGCTATCAAATGGGGAACTGATTACATTCTCAAAGCCAATGTCACCGTTGGTAGTGTTACCACAGGATTTTGGGGACAGGTGGGATTAGGTCAACCGGATCATGACTTTTGGGGTCCTCCCGAAAAGATGACAATGGCACGCCCTGCCTTCAAAATTGATACTACTCGTCCAGGTTCTGATCTCGCTGGTGAAGCCGCAGCAGCCCTCGCATCAGCTTCAATCGTTTTTCGGTCTACTGATGTGGCTTATGCTAATCGCCTCTTACAAAATGCCATTCAGTTGTTTACTTTTGCCGAAACCTATAAAGGTAAATATTCTGACTCCATCACCGATGCTGCCAAGTTTTATAATTCCAATGGATATAACGACGAACTAGGTTGGGCAGCAACGTGGCTGTACAAGGCAAGCAAAGCCGCAGGAACAACAAATATCACCTATCTTAATAAAGCTGAATCCTACTATGCAAATCAGTATTTAGGTACATGGACTCAAACATGGGATGATAAATCCTATGGCGCAATGGTTCTTCTGGCGCAGGAAAGCACTAATAGCCGTTATCGGACTGAAGTAGAAAAGTGGCTTGGGTTCTGGACTAACAAGAATGGTTCAGGAGTTACTTACACACCAGGCGGACTGGCATGGTTAGATAAATGGGGTTCACTTCGATACGCAGCAAATACGGCTTTTGTTGCAGGTATTTATGCTGATACAGTGAACGACCCAAATAAACTTTATTCCTCGTTTGCAAAAAGCCAAGTAGATTATATTTTAGGTAATAATCCCAACCAACGTAGCTATATGGTTGGTTTTGGGAATAATTCACCTCAAAACCCTCACCATCGTAGCTCTCACGGTTCTCTAACAAATAATATTAACGATCCAGTCGTTAATCGCAATATACTTTACGGAGCAATGGTTGGTGGACCGGATCAAGCCAATGATAACAGCTACGTGGATGATCGCAATAATTATGTTACCAACGAAGTTGCTCTTGATTACAATGGAGGTTTAACAGGTGCTATTGCACGTATTTATGGACTTGGTGGACAACTGTTAAATCAGAATATTACTCTAGAACTCACACCAAATAGCGTCACAGAAGATGGAAGTAGCAATCTGGTTTACACCTTCACCCGCACAGGTAATACAACCAATCCGCTCATCGTTAACTACAACATCGCTGGCACAGCTAACAGCAGTGATTATACTGGTGCAACACCCGGAACAGGAAAAACTATCACCTTTGCTGCTAATGCAGCCACAGCCACTTTAACCATTAATCCTACCGCAGATACCACAGTTGAAAGTAATGAAACTGTTGGTTTAACACTAGCTGCGGGAACAGGTTACACCGTGGAAACAACCACAGCGGTGACTGGAACTATTACCAATGACGATACTAAAGTTACTTTGGCCGTTGCTCCCAGTAGCGTGACTGAAGATGGAACAACGAACCTAGTCTATATCTTCACTCGAACCGGTATCACAACTAATGCCTTAACTGTTAACTATGGCGTTACTGGAACAGCCACATTTAACACAGATTACATTCAAACAGGTTCAGCTAATTTCACAGCTACCACTGGGACAATTACCTTTGCTGCTAATGTAGCTACAGCCACTTTAACCATTAATCCTACGGCAGATACCACAGTTGAAAGTAATGAAACTGTGGGTTTAAAACTAGCTGCGGGAACAGGTTACACAGTAGGAACAACAACAGCAGTGACTGGAACTATTACCAATGATGACTCCGAACCTGTACTTACTATTAACCTCAGTGGTAGTCAAACAATTGTTGAAGGTTTAACCAGTCCCCAAAATGTCAGCTATACAGTAACTCTCTCCCACTCTAGCACCCAAACTATTACCGTTAACTATGCCACTGTAAATGGTACAGCTATAGCAGGTTCAGACTATACCAGCACTACGGGAACTGTAACTTTTAATCCTGGGGTTACCAGTCAAGTTATCAATATCCCAATTTCCAATGATAACCTTAATGAAGCGAATGAAACCTTTACTCTGACGTTGAGAAATCCAACGAATGTCACTCTTGGTACTGATAACACTAATACTACAACTATTACTGATACTCTGAATATCTCTGTTACTACTACTCTACCCACAAATGTAGAAAACCTGACTCTCACAGGAACATCTGCAATTAATGGTACTGGTAAT
>JANMEE010000146.1:0-28054 GCA_031376645.1 Dolichospermum sp. OTE_75_concoct_329_sub
CTGTCTAATAGCTCAAGTCCGTTAAAACGGACTAATAAATTTTCCTAGTATTTAGTCATCTTCAGATGACTTTTGCTATTAGACTGGGAATTCATTCCCAGTCGGGCTATGGGTTTTGCGTTAAGTTGACACCAATGAGCAGTGCTAAACCCCTACATTTTGAATAATTTTTATGTTGACGGCTGACAAATCTAAACTAGAACTTGCTGCCATTCTAAACGATCCAAAGTGCGGGATCTTTCTAAAGCTCGTTCAAAACTGTCTAGTTTGGCTTCAATTGTCAAAGGTTCACCAATGTAGCCTTGAATTGCTTCCTGGGTTTTCAAACCATTACCAGTGATGTAAACTACTGTAGTTTCATCTGGATCAATTTTACCAGCTTCTACTAATTTTTTGAGAACAGCAACGGTTGTACCACCTGCGGTTTCTGTAAATATGCCTTCGGTTTCTGCTAAGAGTTTGATACCTTCGATAATTTCCGCATCATTAACTGATTCTATATTACCGTTGGTTTTTTGAGCGATTTCTACAGCATATACCCCATCTGCTGGGTTGCCAATAGCAATGGATTTAGCAATTGTGTTGGGTTTAACCGGTTGAATAAAGTCTCTACCTTCTTTAAACGCTGTCGCAATGGGGGAACAACCTTCCGCTTGAGCACCACTGAAGCGGACATCTTTACCTTCCACTAAACCAACTTCGACAAATTCTTGGAAACCTTTATAGATTTTGGTGAACAGAGAACCAGAAGCTAAAGGTGCAACTATATGGTCTGGTAATTGCCATCCTAGTTGTTCTGCTACTTCAAAAGCTAATGTTTTAGAACCTTCAGAGTAGTAAGGACGGAGGTTAATATTGACAAAACCCCAACCGTGTGTATTTGCAACTTCGGAACAAAGGCGGTTAACTTGATCATAGTTGCCTTTAACAGACATCAAAGTAGGACTATAAATCAAGCTACCGATGACTTTACCAGCTTCTAAATCAGAGGGAATGAATACACAGCAATCTAAACCAGCGTAGGCAGCGATCGCTGCGGTAGAATTTGCTAAGTTACCTGTACTAGCACAAGATACCGTAGTAAAACCTAATTCTCTCGCTCTGCTGAGGGCAACAGACACCACCCGATCTTTAAAGCTCAGGGTGGGCATATTGACGGCATCATTTTTAATATAAAGTTTATTTAGACCCAGGCGACGGGCAAGACGGTGGGAACGCACCAAGGGAGTCATTCCTGTTCCTACATCTATATAGTTATCTGTAGCAACTGGTAAAAAGTGACGGTAGCGCCAAATGGAATTGGGACCAGCTTCAATAGTTTCTCTACTAACTAAGCTTCGCAAAGCATTGTAATCATATTTGACTTCCAATGGTCCAAAACACAATTCACATACATGAGTGGCTTTAAGTTCGTATTCTGCTCCACATTCTTTACACTTCAAGGCTTTGAGGATGGAAGTGTTCGCTTGGTTGAGGTTTGTAATCGCCTGAGTCATAATTTTGCTTTCCCTGGGTATCCGTCAACTTTGGAATGATACTAGCACAAGGTAAAATGCACGTCAAACATACCCGACTATTTTTATCGGGTTTAATTATTCAAGGCGTTATAACTGGTAATAGCTTCGCCATTTTCTGCTTTGTTGGGTTTCGTGCCTCAACTCAATTTACGCATCTAGTTAATGCGTTTTGAGTGAATTTCCTATTAATCAGGATCTTTATATAGGGCTTGCTGAATAAAGATAGAACCGTTTATTAATAAGGGTTTCGTAGATTTTTAGCACAAAAAAGTGCCAGGTTTTGACTTATTGTGTCTCCAAATAGTTGCATTTTCCCTTGTCGGATCTGGGAAATTGACGATATTCGTGTTCCGGTGTTCCCTATTACCTATTACCTATTCCCTCCCCTCACAGATAACTTTTTCAGCAAACCTTATATAAAGATTCTGTAAAGATTAATCAATAAATATGTAAATAGTACAATTTTTAATGCGAAAATTACATTAAAATAAGTTGAGTATATTAATTCAAGCTATCGTAGATCTGTCATAAATATTACGTTGTTTTTTTAAATAAAAACCGCAGTATCAAAAATAAAGTATATTTGCACACATATTTCATTGTAACTTAATTTTGTAACTAACTATAGATTGCAATAAATTACAGTTATAATAAGGACTACGTACTAGAAGTATTAGTATGTACAAAAAATTTTATTTAATACCAAAGCTGCTAGTAATGCTAATACATAGAATAATTATTATAAATACTTGCTGACAGTATTTTTACAGATGAAATATTTTATTGAATCTATTGCCGTTACCCGTATTTTAAATATTGATGGCTCTAGACAAAAATACTGAATGTGATTTATGGTTGAAGTGTCTTTAAGGTATACAAATAAATATTATTTGTATCAGGATGAAAACCTGGAAAATTTTGTAATATTTGCCCGTATTTACCAATAAAGTAAATATACTGTCTTATTTTCAAAACTTTTTCACCATTCATTAGCTATATAGACTAAAAGCATCGGTAAATATA
Source organism: Dolichospermum sp. OTE_75_concoct_329_sub (assembly GCA_031376645.1). Taxonomy (GTDB): domain Bacteria; phylum Cyanobacteriota; class Cyanobacteriia; order Cyanobacteriales; family Nostocaceae; genus Dolichospermum. The sequence continues at coordinate 2,541 of JANMEE010000146.1, forward strand.
GGCAAAGAATCCCATATATCAGAACCTATCTAGCCGTTTTAACAAATTACATACGGATATTTACTGCAACCACAACAGTAAAATCAAGCCTCTTGATGTCCGATTACAGCACTTCCCGGTGTTATGAGGTACAAGAACCCCACCCCCAACCCCCTCCCCGCAAGCGATGAGGGGGCTAAGATGTACATCATAAGAGCAGAAACCGCTGTAAGTCGAGACTAATAACTCCAAGTTCAAACTTTCCACACTATACAAATAGGTTGGAAAGAATATCTTATTGGATATTCATCTCTGTAAATTCTCTTTGATGATTGAAAAGTCTCCAAACAGGATTATTGCAGACTATTAAACCAGTTAGTACATATACACATCACCATGAAATCTTCCAAAAAGTTTTTCTCCAACAAGCAATCTCGCTTATTTCGTTCTTTAGTCGCAACTGCATTTATCGCCAATGGCTTCTTTCCCATAGCCGCAGCATTTGCTGAAGGAACAACCGCCGGAACAACCATCAGTAACACAGCTACCGCGACCTACGAAGATCCTCTCGCTCCTAACTCACCAATCAATTCTACTTCTAACACCGTCACCGTTGTCATAGCTGAAGTAGCTGGTATTACTGTGACAGGTTCTGGTATTGCTAATATCACCAACCCTGGTGGCGTTATTGCTCCAGGAAATTTACTGTCCTATACCTTCACTGTAACCAACGTCGGTAACTCTGGAACCAAATTCCAGATTCCTAACGTATCCACAACAACAGGACCAGTAACGGTTTCGGGCACATTAACGGGATCAACAATTAGTGGGCAATTGCAGTATAGTACCGATGGTGGTACAACCTGGGCAAACGTACCTACAAGTGGACTGACTACAGCCAGTATCCCAGTTAATGGTAGTGTGCTAGTACGTGTACCAGTCACCGTACAAAATAGTGCTGTAGCAGGAGACACTATTACCGCTCGATTAGGTCAAACTCCTGGGGATGCTCAAAACCAAGCCCGTATCGCTGATGGTGGAGACGTTTTCACTGTAGATGCTGACCCAACAATCGCTCCAATCAATGGTGTCAGAGAAGCCAGTGCTACCCAAGATACTAAAGTAGGGGATGCTCCTAAAATCAAGGCTTTAGCAACTCTCCTCAAAACTCGGACAGCTTACAATCCTCGTACCACAAGCGCACTTGATGACGATTTGCTGACCTACGGTTTAAATTTACGAGTTGAAGATAATGATGTAACCAATAGTGGTCAGATACCAGCGCCTTTGATTGGTAGCCCTATCCAACTTAAAGATGGTGCTGCAGCAGTAAGTTCGGTCAATCGCATTTTAGTTTCTGATGCTATTCCAGCAAATACAGTGCTTAATAGCACTCCTACTGCTCCTGCTGGTTGGCAAGTAGTTTACTCTATTGATGACCCGACTACTACAAATGCTAACGCTGCTACTACTACATGGACAACTACCGCACCTACACTTTCAACAGTGAAAAGAGTCGGTTTTATTAACATTCCTGGTATTATTGATTCTGTTTCACCAGGGGTAACTGTTACTGGTTTTAGTATCCAAGTCGTAACGAGTGGTGTAACCGGAACACCAACAACAACAATTATTGACAACATTGCTCAAGTGTTTGGTCAAACTTCTGGAGACGCAACTAATGCACTCGTTTATGATGAATCAGGTGACCAAACTCCAAGTAACTACAACAGTAATGGTTCAACCTTTAACAATACACCTGATAATGGCTTTAATACACAGGGGACTAGTGGATATGACCCAGCGAATAATAACACTGGTACGGCTAATGATGGTACTGGTGAATATAACACCTTAACTATCTCAGTCCCTAACGCTATCTCGCTTGTAAATGGACCAAATAATGCACCTGATGCTGTTGGTCCAACTAATAACAATGATGATTTTACTAACAAATCAGCATTAATTGACTCCAATGTTGCTCCTGGTACTACAAACTTTAATCCAGCACCAGTAGCCTTTACTAACACTGTGAAGAATACTGGCGGAACTGCTGCCAATATCTCTTTGTTACCAACAAAACCATCAGTGCAAGCTGATTTGCCAAATGATACATTGGTGACGATATCTTATAAAGGCTTGAGCGCTACTTACAAGTACGATAGGGCTGCTGGTACGTTTGGCTTCGTTACTGGTAGTGGTGTAGGTTTAGTTGGTAGTTCTGCGGTTAGTGCCACTAACCCAGTCCGAATTGATAACGTCGGGATTAACGCTACAGACAGCTATGGTGTGAGCGTTGACTTACCTGTTAATACTCCACTATCAACCGATACAAGCTTGCAAGGTGGCTCAATCACAACTATCGAACGTGGTTTCCCCGCACCAGTTACAGCTTTCATTGATGATCTTAGTGTCGTTACTAATGTCGCTGGTTCAATAGATGCTGGTGAGGCTACTAACATCACTATTGACCGGGTGTATACTGGATTCTTGCAACTGGTGAAACAATCAAGGCTTTTAAAAGGAACAGGCCCAGCAATAATTGCTGGAGAGGACCAATTTAGTATTACTCAGAAGAATCCTCAGCCAGGGAATATTATTGAGTATCGGATTACTTACAAAAATATTTCTAGCCCTGTAGTAGGAACAGGTAATGTGATTTTGAGTGCTGACAAGGTTGTAATTACTGAAAATGGTACTCTCAGCACTACCCCTGGTGATGGTAAAAACAACTGGGCGAAGGATAACGATAACAATCAGGACATTGACACCAGTAACGTTGTTGGTACTGCGAGTGATTCTGGAGCGTCAACCATTACCTTCTTTAATGGTGCTACTGGCAGTACTCCTGGTAGTGACGTAACCGGACTTACAGTAATTACTGATGTCACCAAGTATGTCAATAGCGTGACTGGACAGGTTACTCCCGGTGTGATTAGAACCTTTACCTTCCAACGCAAGGTGAACTAGAACACTCTATAGAACGAGATAAAATTGGTCACTAGGCTTGTCCAAGTGTGATTTTATCTCGTTTCTATACTATCTCGTTTCCATACTCTGTATAGGAATGTATTCTGGAAGTCTCTGCCTTCATTAACAGTAGAGGCAGAGCCTCTGTGATAGCCTTCCTAGTCAGAGACTGGGAACGAGATACGAGATAAAACTTTTCGGCTTTGGGAATAACTTATTGAGTAGGGTGTGTTGGATAGAGGAAATCTGTTTTTTAGCAAATTATCGGGTTCGACGCACCCTATAAGAGATAAAATCCACATTGTATATTTAGGAAACTTTATGAAACGTTTTTCTATAGCTAGTTTAAGTGCTTTTGTTTTAGTTGCTACTGTACCATTTGTTAATCAAGTACCTGGAATAGCACCTCTATGGCAGTCTACCAGTGCGGTTGCTCAAAGTAATAGTAAAAAGCCCCAACTGGAATTACGATTGGAAGCAAAAAAACAAGTGATTGTTAAAAATCAAGAGGGTAAGGAAGTTAAGACATGGGAAACCTTGAAGGGTCAATCCAGTGTTAAGCCAGGGGATATATTGCAATACACTTTAATTGGTAATAATAAGAGTGATAAAGCTATTAAAAATCTGACGCTTAATCAACCTATTCCTAAACAAATGGTGTATGTGTTGAAATCAACACAAGCTCCTAAAGATGCGAAAATTACCTATAGCATTGATAACCAGCGCACTTTTGTGGAAAACCCCACTATTGAAGTGACTCGCAAAGGTAAGGTAGAAACTGAACCTGCACCAGCAACAGCTTATACTCATATTCGCTTAAAAATCCCCTCAGTTCCAGGGAAAGCTACAGTTACAGCCACTTATGAAACTCAAGTTCGCTAGTAGGGATTTGTTTAATTACGTAGGGCTAAAACTGCTGTGGGACAATGATGTTAAATCAAACTTTCCTCATGTGTCAATCACTTTAGAAGAACCCCTCCCCTCAAGCTATACTCAGCACGGTTAAAACATGGACTTTTAGAGGCTTATGAAAAAGCTAGACGTGTAGGGGTTTAGCAGTGATCATTAGTGTCAACTTAAGTTAAAAATGCCTTATCTGTTGGTTTCCACACCCGACAGGGAATCAATTCCCTGTCTAATAGCTCAAGTCCACTCAAGTGGACTAAAGAACTTTCTCAGTGTTTAGTCATCAAAAGACAACACTATGGCTTACGCCACGCTTACGCCACGCTTACGCTATCGACAAGCTCAGTGTAAGCTTTGGCTATTAGTAAGGAACTTGAGTTCCTTGCGGGATGTAGGTTTTACTTTACAGCGATTTCCAATCATATAAGGTACATCTTAGCCCCCTCATCGCTTGCGGGGAGGGGGTTGGGGGTGGGGTTCTTGTTCCGGGTTTGATGACAATTTGCTGTAAGTGAACACCAATGAGCAGTAGACAACGACAGTTTTTAATACCCACTCACTTGGTAGCGAATCAAGTTATACAAAGATGAATTATCCCAGTGAATATTTATTTACTCATTCAAAATATTTGCAATTCCCAAGGTGGCTGGTCCAAACAATTAACAGCTAGTTTTTTATTGGTAAGTATTCTCCAAGCTACTGTACCTATTAAAGTCTTAGGACAACAAGATACTACAAAAAAAGTTGATTTCTTTAATCAGGCTAGTTACACATATAACTATATAGATAGCGACAATTTAAAGAGTCGGACGATTGAAGGTAGTTCTAGTACACTTCAAGTTAGTTTAGTTGACCCTTTGGGGAAAATTTTAGGCTGTGATGGTAACTTGTTGCCTGATTATAATGGGTTTACTGTTGCTCTTTATGAACCTGCTGGTAATAGTTCGATTGAGTTGGGAGTATTAACAGACTTAACGAGAACAGATGATATTGCTGGTAATGATATTCCTAAAGGAATTGAACCCAATAGTGAGAATAAAAATCCGTTTTCTGTGCCTAATATTCCTGAAAAATTTAAGGGAAGTTATAATTTTCTGTTTGATAAAAGTAAGGGTCAAATTAATCCTGGTAAAACTTATTTAATGGTGATTAATCCTCCTGCTAATTCTATTTATCAACAGCGAAGGATTCAACTCAGAATTGAGCAATCGACTGGGACTGAAGTCCGTTATACAGCTTCTTCTCTAGATGGTTTACCGATTAGTCTAGACGGACAAAATCAGATAGAAGCGACCCAGGTTTTAGTTGCAAATGCTGATAAACAAGGATTGATATTATCAGCTTTACAGCTATCAACAGATTTGTGTCAAACCAACCAGGTGGGAATTACGAAAACAGGCGATCGCGCTTCCGCAGCCCCTGGGGATACCGTCATCTATCGGTTATCAGTTAAAAACAATTCTAACATCAGCATTAAGAATGTCTCAATTACAGACCTTTTACCTTTAGGCTTTCGGTTTCTTCCTAATTCTGTACGAGCAGAAAGCAAGGGTCAAACAGTGGTTATGAATACTACTCCTTCTGGTAGTACGATCAACTTTAAAGCTGATCTGACGATGGCAGTAGGACAAGTTCTAAATATTGCCTATGCTGCCCAACTGACCAACGATGCTCAACGGGGGACAGGTAAGAATATTGCCTCGGTAGAAGGACAAAGAGATGATCGGACTAATTTGATTGTTAGAGACGGTCCAGTTAGCTACACCTTGAAAATTGTCCCCGGTATTGTTACTGATGCAGGGACAATTATTGGACGTGTATTTGTAGATAAAAACTTTGATGGTGAACAACAAAATGACGAGCCAGGAGTACCTAACGCAGTAATTTATCTGCAAAACGGCAACCGCATTACCACAGATCCTAACGGTTTGTTTTCCATATCCAATGTTTTACCAGGATATTACACAGGAGTATTAGACCTGACCAGTTTACCTGGTTATACCCTAGCCCCTAATCGTAAATTCAATGAACGTAACAGTCAATCCCGCTTAGTCCATTTAGAACCAGGCGGTTTGGTACGGATGAATTTTGCAGTCACACCTAGCTTTAAAGAGCAAGTAGAAAAATGAAACCCAGGCTGCACCATATTATAAATAATAAAGGAAGGAAGAAATCCGTAATTGTACCCAATATCCTGAGATTGGCAACAGCTATAGCAGGAGTATTTAGTTTAATTTTCCCCTCCTCCCTCGTCAAAGCCCAAACTACCGAACCACAAACAAATTCTAACCCACAACCAAAAAATGAGAGTGAAATTAATCCCCAAACAGCAGCAAATACCCAGGATAAGGTAGAGCCAACTGTTACCAATAGTGAGGTAGATACTCATGCGCCTCTAACCCAACTACCAATAACTGCGGAAGTAAAAACACCCCTAGCACCTTCCCTGAATTTTACTAACCCACCAGCAGTTAATATAGATAAAGCAACAGCATCTATTCCTACTCCAGCAGTAGTTACACCTACTCCATCTGTTACCCAACCACCTACCACAGCGACACCACCTGTGGCCGTTCCCCCGTCTCTAAATTTTTCGGCTACACCCACTAATTTACCCAACCAACTACCGAAAAGTACGGAACCACTGCCCGTACCCGCATCATTAAATATTACTCCTAACACCACTGTTGATCAAGCCGGATTAACGGTTAAAATTCTTTCACCCCAAGTGGGTGATATTATGGATAATCCCGTTACCACGGTTATAGTTCAATTTCCTATAGGTAGTCAGGTAGAATTAAAAGTTAATGGACAATTAGTTGATAGTAATTTAATTGGCCGGACAGAAACTGATACAACTACAAAAATAATTACCCAAACTTGGTATGGTGTCGGTTTAAACCAAGAAAAAAGTACGATTTCTGCCCAAATTGTTGGCAGTAAAGAGCCTCCATCCACAATATCAGTGAATGTTCGAGGTGCAGCTACAAAAATATCTATAATTAGTAAAGAAACTCGTATTCCTGCTGATGGTCGTTCTTTAGCAACGATTGAGGGACAATTATTAGATAAAAATGGTAACTTATCTAAACAAGATGCAATTATTACCTTAACATCCACTTTTGGTGAATTTGCTGGTACAGATGCCAAACCTGATCAAAATGGGTTTCAGATCGAAGCTAAATCAGGGGTGTTTCAAGCTAGATTACGTGCGGGTTTGAAAGCACAAACGGTTACTATTAAAGCATCTGCCACAAATTTAGAAGGATATACCCAACTTCAGTTTGAAACGGCTTTACGTCCTAGCTTGGTTGTTGGGCTGATAGATTTAAGATTAGGGGCAAAAGGTACGGATTATTACAGCCGATATCGTGATTTTTTGCCACCAGAGAAAAATAATAATACAACTTTAAATTTTAATTCTGCTATATTTGCTACAGGTAAAATTGGCAACTGGTTATTTACAGGAGCTTATAATAGTTCTCAGAGTTTAAATGAAGATGCCAACAATAAAACTAACCTGTTTCGCACTTCACAACCTAATGATCAAAATTATCCTGTTTACGGTGATAGCTCCACCTCTAGTATAGTTACACCTTCTACTGATAGTGTATTTGTCAAATTAGAACGTTCCAGTCGAGTTCCTGGAGCTACCCCAGATTATGGAATGTGGGGGGATTATGGTACAGAAGAATTTTCCACATCATCCCAACAATTTACATCTATCACCAGACAATTACACGGTTTTAAGGCTAATTATAATTTCGGTAAATTACAAGCAACAGGTTTTTATAGCAAGAATGTTGCGGGATTCCAACGAGATACAATTGCTCCTGATGGTACAAGTGGTTATTATTTCCTATCTCGGCGGATTTTAATTGCTGGTAGCGAAAATTTATTTATTGAATTAGAAGAGCTTAATCGTCCTGGTACTGTGGTTAAACGAACTGCTTTAACTAGAGGCAATGATTATGATATAGATTATGACCGAGGGACAGTATTATTTCGTCAGCCTTTATTAAGAACAGATATAGATGAATATGGCCAAATTTTAGTGCGTCGGATTATTGCTACGTATCAATATGATGCGATGAATGCTGAAGGAGAAATTTATGCGGGTCGTTTACAGTATAATTTGAGTCGTGGTGCTAGTGAAGGTTCTTGGTTAGGTACAAGTTATTTACAAGAAAACCAGGGCTTACGACAGTTTGAGCTTTACGGTGCAGATACGCAAATTTCTTTAGGTGGTGGTAATAAATTCATCGCTGAATATGCCCATTCTCGCAATAATTCTGATGCAGTAGGTAATGTGAATGGCCAAGCCTATCGGGCAGAATTAAATGGAAAAATTACCGAAGGTATTACTGGTCGTGCTTATTATAAGACAGCGGATACTGGTTTTGCGAATAATGCCACCATTAGTTTCGTGCCTGGACAAACTCGCTATGGAGTGGATGTTACAGGTAAGTTAACAAATACTACTAACCTGAGATTGAATTATGACCATGAGGATAACTTTGGTGTAGCTCCTCAAGCAAGATTGCCAGAAACAGATCGGTTTTTACCTCTTAATGATCCTATTCCGGGACTCGGATTAGATAACTCCTTGACCACAATTACGGCAGGATTACAACAAAGATTAGGTAAAGGTACTGCTGATTTGGATTGGGTTTACCGCGATCGCACAGATAGGGTAGCATTTCAGAATCTTGGGGGAACTTCTCAACAATTGCGATCGCGTTTTTCCTATCCCTTGGCTAATAATCTCACATTCATGGCACAAAACGAACTGACCCTATCTGCTGCTCAGGATAGCGTTAATGCTGATAGAAGTGCTTTTGGCATTAATTGGCAAGCAATTAAGGGAATAAACGTCAGTCTCACACAACAGTTTCTCAGTGGTAGTCAAAACAACGGTAACGGTATCACCAGCCTCAGCGTCAATGGTGAACAAAACATTGCCAAAGATACCACTGTTACTGGTCGTTATTCTATCCTGGGAGGTGCTAACGAAATGACCACCCAAGGGTCATTAGGTTTAAAAAACCGTTTGTCTATTTTACCAGGATTGCGTTTAAATACAGCCTATGAACACGTTTTTGGCAGCTTTTTTAACCGCAACGCCACCGGACAACAATTTGCTCAACCCTACGCCTTCGGACAAGGTGCATCATCTATCAGCTTTAATAGTGGTGACAGTTACAGCGTGGGCTTAGAATACACAGACAATCCCGATTTTAAAGCCAGTACGCGGTATGAATACCGACAATCATCAGGTGGTACTAATACCACTATATCGGCATCAGGACTGGGTAAAGTTTCTCCTGCACTGACAGCATTGGCAACCTATCAACAGGCAGGTACATCAAATCAAACTGTTACAAGCTTAGGAGATACCATAAACTTGAAAATTGGTTTAGCCTATCGTGACCCTAAAAACGATAAATTTAACGGCTTATTCCGTTACGAATACCGCGAAAACCCAGCAACTATACCCGAAAGTGCAATTTCTAGTACAGGTTCAGGATCAAAAGATCATACTTTGGCAATAGAAGGAATTTACGCGCCTAACTGGCAATGGGAATTTTATAGCAAATATGCTATTCGCAATAGTACATCCTATATGGCTAAAGATTTGGTAGGCACAAGTACCGTTAATTTAGCACAATTCCGCACTACCTATCGTCCAGGTTACAACGTAGATTTAGTTGGTGAAACCAGATGGATAGGTCAATCTGGCTATTCAGAAATGGGCTTTGTGATCGAAGCTGGTTATTATCTAACATCTAATTTACGTCTAGCTGCTGGTTATGCTTTTGGTAAAGTTGATGATCCTGACTTTTCAGGAACTCGTTCAGCCGGAGGTGCGTATTTAGGTTTGACAGTCAAACTTAATGAACTATTTGACGGTTTTGGATTACAACGAGTTACACCACAGCAACAAAAAGAATCTTTAAGAATTTAAAATTAAACATTAAAAATTAAACATTAAAAATTATGAACCAGCATCACCAACCCCAACATAAACCGATTATTTCATATTTGAATTTGGCGATTTTTATCTATTTAATATCATTGATATTTCCTCAACTAGCTTTATCACAACTTAACAATACAGGTATGACTGTCATAGTTAATAGTAATACTGATGGAGTAATTACACCTGATGATAAATTAACTTTACGAGAAGCAATATCTTTAATTAATGGTAGTTTAAAAGTTTATCAGTTAAGTAATATTGAAAAAGCGCAAATTACCCCCAGTAAATCTTCACAAATCAACTTTAATTTATCACCCAAACAGACTACAATTTATCTCGAAGAAGTATTACCACCCCTGGCTACTTCTGGTTTAATTATTGATGGTACAACTCAGCCAGGATACAATAGCCAAAAGTCACCAACAGCGGAAATTAATATTCCTCAACCTGTGGTTAGTCTGACTGCTGCTGACAACGCAGAAGTTTTTCGGGGCTTGACTATTACGGCTAATAATGTGACTATTCGTGGCTTGAGTATTTATGGTTTTAGTTCCGAGCATCGAGATACAGAAAGTACACCACCAGCAGATATTTTTATTTCTAATACCTTTACCCTACCGCATACTTTTAAATTAAAATTTTTTGTGGGCGAATTTTCCGAAACAGAAAAGAACAAACCTCCGCAAAATGTGATTATTGAAAAAAATTGGTTGGGGATAACTCCTGAAGGAAAAATGCCAGAAAATACCTCTGCTTTCGGTGTTTCTGTATTTAATGCCTTAGGAACAATTATTAGCCATAATCGCATTTCCTATCATGATGGTAGTGGGATTATTACAGGTTGGCAAGCCTCGGAAATGCAAGTAGTTAAAAATATTATTATTGGTAATGGTTTAGCCGGAATGCCTGATGCTATTCGGTTGGATGGTAATATTAATAAATCGGAAATTAAATCCAACTTAATTTGTGGTAATGATGGTAGTGGTATCTATGCTTTTAAACCTCAAGGAAATACGACGATAACTAATAATGATATTAGATCTAATGGCAGGAGATTTCGCAGAGCTGCTGTTTATTTAATGGGTAATGATCATCAAGTTAATAATAATAATATTAGTTATCAGGCTGGGGCTGGGGTAGTGATTACATCCTATCCTCAAAGTGATAGAAATATGATTGCAAATAATAAATTTAATTTTTTAGAAGGATTAAGTATAGACCTAAACAATCAGCATAATGTAGAAGTAGAAGACTTTGTAAATGGTGATGGACCAAACCCTGCTCGTAATTCTGAAAATAGAAGATTAGATACAGCTAATGGGGCTATTAATAGTCCGAAATTTCTCAGTTCGGAATTTTTCTCAGGGATAAGTTCTAAAGTCGGTATTGATGGGATGGCTGATCCTAATTCTCAAGTTGATATTTATCGCATTAGTGGGACAGATGGTTATGGTTATTTGAGTGAACCATTAGCCACAACTACCGCTGATAATGTTGGTAAGTTTAGCTTTAATTTGGATAATTTACAACCTGGAGATAGAGTGAGTGCGATCGCTACTCTCAAACAATATGGGACATCAGAACCAGCCTATCCAGCAGTAGTTCGTCCTATTAATGCACAATCATCCCAGATCCCCGACTTCTTTGAGAAGTCGGGGATCTTAAAGAAGTCGGGGATCTCAAACCTCCAGTGTCTCACCCCAATACCTGAAAAAACTCCTGAAAAGCCTCCTGAAAAACCCCCTGAAAAACCACCAGCGCCCATCAAACTTAAAGTTCCTAAAAACATCCACTTTGCCCTAGACAAATATAATATTAGTCCTGCCAGTGCTAAAATATTAAATAAAATTGCTCAAGTATTACGTGATAATCCCTCAATCATTATTGAAATTTATGGACATACAGATTATCGTGCCAATGATCAATATAATATTCGATTGGGAGCAAACCGTGCCAAATCAACCCGAAATTATCTGATCCGGCAAGGAATAGCACCAGAAAGAATGACCATTCGTTCCTTTGGTGAAAGACAACTATTAACGCCTGGTAATAGAAAATTAGATCATGCCCGGAACCGTCGTTCAGAATTTATTTTCAAAGATATTCGTGGCATTGAAGTCATAGTTCAAGAAACAGATTTGCAATTGGAGTAAACAGGAAATTAGATTACAAGCAATTAACCCCAGTTAAGCAGCAAAATCATTATATCGTAGGTTAGGTTAACCCAAAGAAACCCAACATTGCCAATGATTTTTTTAAGTTCTATATGATTACTTATTTGTAGTGAAACCAGCAGGAGAAAATTTAAGAATATGAATACCAAAATGAAACTGCCATTATTAAAAAAAAACTCAGGAAAATTAGTTAGTAGCCTCACCTTTGTTTTATGTATTTTGAGACAAGGTATAAAACCAGGAATTGGCTTTAAATTTGTTGTCCTACTATTAGCCTCTATTAATTGGATACAGCCCGTAAAAGCAGAAGGCAGTAGAAATTTGTATCCCAGTGGTGTTGGTGGTTCTAGAGCGCATCTAGAATGGCAGACAAGCTCCTGGGGTCCAGGTAGTACTACTAACCTTGCACGACGAACTTTGTTACAAGTATATGCTAAAGCAGGAGAAAATATCCTCGTAGGTTCTACTGCTATGGGAGTAGGTACTCTTTCTAACATACTTATAGTTAGTTCTGTATCAGGACGCATAGGCAATGAAACATTAGGAACTACCGTACTCAATTGTCGAGTTCAAAGAAGTCAATTTGGTAATGGAACAAACGGGAAAATCTCTAGCCGTGCTGAAGAACTAGCTGGTCCATTACCAACAACAGGTGGCTACAAACCCTGTAGTTATACAGTACCAAGTGATGGAATTTATTATGTAGTCTTTTATGCGCCTGCTGGTGGTAGTTCTAATCAGGCTTCTTCCCCATCATCAACTGTAGAGTTTGGAATTAATTACTCAGATCCAGACGCTTCCAATTCCACTAGCATCCTTGCATGGGATGTAACTGTCCGTAACCCAAGTTCTGGTACTCCTAATGCCGATATTAATGGGCGAGTCTTTGCCGACTATTTGTCACTATTCACAGGAGGAAATCTCTTTGGAGCAAATGACAGACCGGTCAACTCTATATTTTACATAGTCACCAAGGATGGTTTTCACTATCAAACTGACCTAAAAGGAATTGATCCTAATGGTTTTGTAATATACGGCAATGATATTGGTTTCTATGATAGCGATGGCGCAACACCCCTCTATCATAATCTTTTTGCAACGGGTAGCGTCCCAAATGGTACTATGAACACCGTAGATGGTGGTACTAGTCTAGCTCTACCTAGCCACAAGATTTTCTTTAGTAATCCCGACTTCGCCCCCGGCACCAGTGATTCTAAATTTGCCCTTGGTATTCCTCTTTCTCCCACACTTCCAAAGGTTAATAGTTCTAGCTTTACGGGTAAAGTATCACTTAATACTACTAAGCTTAATAACGGTGGTACTTTCAACTTCGACACTACCTTCAACGCTACCATGCCAGGCACTTATTACATAGTCATTGATCAAAATATCTCAAGTCCTGATTATAATGCTAATAAATCTACTAACCGACTATTGCGGGGAAGAATGACAAGCGCTGGGCCCCAAACCGTTAACTGGGATGGCAAAGATAATAGTGGTAACTTTTTTCCGCTGGGGACAAACTATCCATTTAAGACTGTTATCGGCGTTGGTGAATACCACTTTCCCCTGATAGATGCGGAAAGTAGCTTAAATGGTGGTCCACAATTTACTATTCTCAATGTCTTCAATCCAGAGGGAGGATATTATAGAGGGTTTTATGATGATAGGGGTTATAAGACCATCGGTGGGACTACCGTGGGAAAACTAAATACTATCTTATGTTCAGGTATAGGTTCAGTACCAAACCCAGCTTTTAGTGATCCTCTAGTAGGGTTTGATACTAGAGGTACTAATCGTGCATATGGTATTAGTGGTCCTGGTGTTAACACCAATGTTGGTTGTACTGGTTCTTTTGGTGATGCGAAAGGATTAGATTTGTGGACTTATGTATCTAGTCCAGCAGTTATAAATTATTTCAATATTATTAGTGTTTCTAAATTACTGATGGTTAAACGGATCACAGCCGTTAATGGCGTTCCCATAAATGAATATGTGAATGACCTTACTAGCACTGACGACAACAACGCTAACTGGCCGACACCTCTTAGCACTTATTTACGGGGTATCATTGATGGTGGTACTGTTAAACCAGGCGATGAAATAGAATATACCATCTACTTTCTCTCCAGTGGAGAAACACCAGTAACCAATGTAAATTTTTGTGACTTAGTGCCAGAGAATACTACGTTTCTACCCACTTCATTTAATAAAAATATTGTAAGTTCCACTGATAGAGATGGAGGTTTAAGTACCGCTGATTATGGTATGATGCTGCAAATTGGGACTACTACGCCTACTATAAAATATCTCTCCAATATTGTAGATTCTCCTGATCGTGGAAAGTACCTCACCCCAGGAACAGCAATCCCTACTACTTTTAACTGTACGAACAATACAAATGGGGCTGTTTTAGTCAATATTGTGAACAAAACCACACCACCGGCTACCGCAGCATTACCTGGGGAAACTTTGCCTAATGCAACTGGTGCTGGAACTCCCGCAGATTCCTATGGCTTTGTCCGCTTCCGTGCTTTGGTAAAATAAGTGACTCTGCACACCCCATATCCCCGACTTCTCTAAGAAGTCGGGGATCTTATATACTCAAAACGGTTGGAACATGGACTTTACAAGCTACACGGCTAAGAAAGTTTATTTTGATACGTAGAACTTCGATTTTCTTATATCTATCCTGATAGACAAGGTTGTTGTTACCAAAACCTTATATACTATATTAAACTTTGATAAGCTTGAGACTTGTGTTAACTATGACACCATAAACTATTGCCTCCTAGATTAGATCTTAGAGTTTTTGTAGTTTTTTAGGTTTAGTCAAAACTAAATTCAGTATTATCGAGAAATCCGAAATTAAGTGTGGTGTGGTGTGCAAATTAAGAGAGGAGTGAACAAAATGGATTTACGTGGAGATGCGTTGCAAATCCTTAAAGACACTAGTAGAACTTTTTATATCCCAATTAGTATTTTACCATCAGGATTGCAAGAAGCGGTGGCATCAGCATACTTGTGTATGCGCGCCATTGACCAAATTGAAGATGATCCAAATTTAGATAATCAGACTAAAAAGCACCTGTTGCAAAATATTAGTCTGACATTGCAAGCAGGAACAGATGGTTTTCCCCTTGATGCTTTCTCTGTAGGATTTAAAGGTTACGAAAATTCTTTACAAGAAGTCAGTTTACGGATTAGAGAATGGTCAATATTAGCGCCTGAAAGCATTGCCCCACGAATTTGGGATGCAACGGCTGCAATGGCTGATAGAATGGCTTACTGGGCAGATAGAAATTGGCAAATAGAAACTGAAGCGGATTTAGACCGTTATACTTTTGGAGTAGCTGGTGCTGTGGGCTTGTTACTCTCCGATTTATGGAATTGGTATGATGGAACTCAGAGCAACCGCACTCAAGCTATCGGATTTGGTAGAGGTTTGCAAGCGGTAAATATTCTGCGTAACAATTCTGAAGATCTAACTCGTGGGGTGAACTTTTTCCCGGTAGGTTGGGATAACGATAATCTCCAAAAATATGCCCGTCGTAATCTGATCTTAGCCGATGCCTATACCAACTCTTTGCCCAATGGACCAGCTTTGCAATTTTGCCAAATTCCTCTGGCTTTAGCTCATGGTACTCTGGATGCTTTGGCAAATGGTAAGGAAAAACTCAGTCGGAGTGATGTTGTTTCCTTAATTGAAAACCTTATGGGTGTGAACGCTAAGGCTAGTTAGGGAATGGGGAATTGTCTGAAATGGCTAACGCCACGCTGCGCTATCAGGATTTCCACCGATTTAAGGATTAACAGGATTAAAACTGGGATTGTATTACCTATTAGACATAGGAGTGAAAATTAAATGTGCGTTTCCTAGAACCTTTGTAGAGACGTTCCATGGAACGTCTCTACATTCTGGAGATGTCTATTACCTGTTAACAAGATAAAAAATTTGTGTGTGAGGAATATTCATGAAAACTACTTTATTTTTAAGTCCACCGTCTTTTGATGGGTTTGATGGTGGTGCAGGGGCGCGGTATCAAGCAAAACGGGAAATTACGTCTTTTTGGTATCCGACTTGGTTAGCACAACCAGCAGCTTTAGTGCCTGGCAGTAGGTTAGTTGATGCACCTCCTCATGGTCAAACTGTGGATGATGTGTTGAAAATTGCCAAGGATTACGAATTGGTGATTATGCACACAAGTACACCCTCTTTGGCTAATGATGTTAAGTGTGCTGAAACTATCAAAGAGCAAAATCCCAATGTGCAAATTGGCTTTGTGGGGGCGCACGTTGCGGTTTTACCAGAGGAAACTTTACGGGCAAATCCGGTAATTGATTTTGTCTGTCGCAATGAGTTTGATTATACCTGTAAGGAGTTGGCAGAAGGGAAACCTTGGGATGAAATTAAGGGTTTGAGTTACCGGGATAAGTTGGGGAATATTCACCAAACAGAGGAACGCCCTTTAATTCATGACTGGGATGCTATGCCTAGCGTGTTACCCGTTTATGCTCGTGATTTGGATATTAGCAAATATTTTATTGGCTATTTGCAACATCCTTACATTTCTTTTTATACTGGGCGTGGTTGTCCAGCAAAATGCACTTTTTGTTTATGGCCGCAAACTATTGGTGGACATTTGTACCGTCATAAAAGCCCGGACGCGGTAGGCAAAGAAATGGAAGAAGCCAAGGTGCTGTTTGGGGACAAGGTACGGGAGTATATGTTTGATGATGATACTTTTACCATTGACAAACATCGAGCGATCGCAA
Organism: Dolichospermum sp. OTE_75_concoct_329_sub; assembly: GCA_031376645.1. Taxonomy (GTDB): domain Bacteria; phylum Cyanobacteriota; class Cyanobacteriia; order Cyanobacteriales; family Nostocaceae; genus Dolichospermum. Next base: position 19,326 of record JANMEE010000146.1, read on the forward strand.
TTAGTAAACACATGAAGCGACTCAATTTAACTTGGAGTTGCAATGCTCGCGCCAATTTAGATTATGATACTCTCAAAACCTTGCGAGACAACGGTTTAAGGTTGTTATTAGTAGGTTTTGAATCTGGTAATCAGGAAGTTCTCAACAATATCAAAAAAGGTATTAAGCTAGAAGTGGCAAGAGAATTTATGAAGAATTGCCACAAACTTGGTATTACTGTTCATGGAACTTTTATTATTGGGTTACCGATAGAAACTCCAGAAACTGTAGAAGAAACAATTCGCTTTGCTTGTGAACTGAGTCCCCATACAATTCAAGTTTCTATTGCTGCACCTTATCCTGGTACAGAATTGTATGAACAAGCCAGAGAAAAAGGTTGGTTTGCGAATGAGTCTTTAGTAGCAAGTTCTGGTATTCAAACTTCAACTTTGCAATATCCAACTCTTTCGAGTGCGGAAATTGAAGATTCAGTTGAACAAATGTATCGTAAGTTTTACTTCCGTCCGAAAGCCATTATTCCGATTGTGCGAGAAATGCTTGGTGATAGACAAATGTTAGTGCGTCGTTTGCGAGAAGGTAAAGAGTTCTTTGCTTATTTGAAAGAACGTCGAACTCAAGCTTTAGCTAGGTAAATTGTCAGAATCAGGATTTACAGGATTTAAGGATGTTCAGGATGTAATTTACTTAATCCTGTTAATCCTTTAATCCTGGGTATCCTGATCCAGACAATTTTAATCCATTAATTGTCAGAATCAGGATTTAAGGATGTTCAGGATGTAATTTAATTAATCCTGTTAATCCTTTAATCCTGGGTATCCTGATTCAGACATTTTTAATTATTAATCGTCAGAATCAGGATTGAATTTAATTATCTTCTGAGAATTTCCTAATTAATCCTGTTAATCCTTAAATCCTGGATATCCTGATTCAGACAGTTTTAATCCATTAATTGTCAGAATCAGGATGTAATTTAATTAATCCTGTTAATCCTTTAATCTTGGGTATCCTGATTCAGACATTTTTAATCCCAATCACCTATTACCTATGCCTAATTTAATTATTAATGCTGATGATTTCGGTGTTTCCAGTAGTGTAAATGCAGCGATTATTAACGCCCACGAGGAAGGTATTTTAACTAGCACTAGTTTAATGGTAAGTGGTGATGCTGCACAAGAGGCGATCGCTTTGGCAAAAAATCATCCTCATTTAGCAGTGGGTTTACACTTGGTATTAGTTTGCGGTAAGTCGGTTTTACCACCTTCCCAAATTCCCCATTTAGTAGACTCGCAAGGTAATTTTTCCAATAATCCCACCCAAGCAGGATTAAACTATCAATTTAATCAAGCTACCCGTGCAGAATTGCGGTTAGAAATATATGCTCAATTAGAACAATTTCGTGATTCTGGTTTAAATCTCTCTCATGTTGATGGACATTTACATCTTCATGTGCATCCTGTAATTTTAAATATTTTAACAGAATTTGCTGGAGAATTTAAGATTAGATTCATGCGTTTACCCTCAGAAGAATTAAGTAAAAATCTGAGAATTAATCAACGCAATTTACTAATTAAAATAGTTTGGTCTATTGTCTTTGGACAATTACGTCGTTATGGAGAAGGTTTATTAAAAGCGCACAATATTAAATTTGCTGATAGGGTTTATGGATTGTTACAAACTGGTGACATGAGTGAAGAATATTTACTAGATTTGATACCGCAAATAGAAGCCGAATTAGTAGAAATTTATGCTCATCCTGATTTAGTGAATACGGATATAAATAACGGTGGTCAGATAGAATTAGCAGCTTTATTGAGTCAGCGAGTGCGGGAATTATTGACTATGAAGGGGTTTGAGTTGAGTAATTATAGCCAATTAATTTAATTAAGAATTTTGTATAAACATCAATATTTAAAATATAATGTTAATTATTCTTGTCTGTCAGAACTAAACACTATTTACGGTTATACCTAAAAGATTTAGTATTTGTATTCTTTTATCAACCTTGAACTTAATTGCATCTGCTATGGCACGCAAAACAAAAACAACATCCTCAACCACAGTTACTCCTTTAGCATTATCTGATTTACACCTTCAGCTAGATGGTTTAGAGAAAGAACATCAATCTCTATTAAAGCAAATTAAAAAAAAGCGGACAGAATTAAATAACTTTGTCGAAAAAATGCGTTCTTTAGCGACAGAGGTATTTCATAAAGTCAGTCCCAACATGAAAACAATGGCAGAATTAGATGTAGAAATTCATGCTTTATTTGCAGAAATTTTAACTACGAGAAAGATGGGAAAACAAACCCAAAAAAATATCCAATCGCTTTACAGAAGTTTGCAAATGGGAGGAATTATTAGTTATAAAGCGATTGATGAAGATGACGAAGATGATGATGAAGAATTAGATGAACTATTTGAAGAACATGAAGATCAAGAAAATCATCAACGTCGTCGGCAATTTTGGGAAGCACAACAAGATTCAGAAACTACTCATGTAGGTAGAGCAGATGATTCTAAAAAAGTGCGGCAGACATTTTTACGGTTAGCAGAAATCTTTCATCCTGATAAGGTTAAAGATAATGAGACGCAAATGTCCCATACAGAAATTATGAAGGAAATTAATAAAGCTTACCAAGAAGGAGATTTAGCAAGACTTTTAGAAATTGAACGTCAGCATGAACTAGGAGAAATTATTGATAATAATAGCGAGGATGATTTAACTCGTAGATGTAAAAATATAGAACAACAAAATCAAATTCTCAAAAATCAGTATGAGAAATTGAAGCAGGAATTAAAGTTAGCAAAAAATACCCCAGAAGGAACAATGGTTGCTGATTATAAAAAAGCAGCTAAACAGGGTATTGACGCTGTTGAACTCATGCTAGAAACTATCCAATCTCAAACTAAGATAGTTGCTGAGATTCGTGATTTTGTCAAGGATTTTAAAGATAAAAAAATCACTATTAAGGAATTTCTTGCTGGTCCAGAAAGTCTCCGTTCTATGCAGGAAGATATGATGGAAGAATTGATGGAAAAAATGATGGGAGAATTTGGAGAAATGATGAATTTTAACTAACAGCAGAGTTCGCTAAAGATTAAGAAATAAACAGCAAGAATCACTATACAATATTTTCCTGCATATATATCAAAAGAAACATTGTATAGTGATACAGTTTATTCAGGAGCTTACAATCTTAAATCAGTGGGCAACATTATATCTAATCCTGCACTATTTAAGTATTTTTCTACGTCAACAAGATTAAAATTGAGTCCGCCTAAAAAATTATTTATTATTGGGTTTAGAAGAATATAGCTGCGTAAAGGACTTGTTATGGCAGGCGTAGTCACACCACCTAATATATCTTTTTGTTGTTCACTAGGTATATCTGTGAATACAGGTATATCTGTGATTAATAGATTAGACATTGTAGAAATATCCTTAACTTTGATTAGTCCCGCTAAATTCCACGGTTAGTTTAAATAGTAGAAAAACTAATCACAGCAAGTCAATAGAATAAGCAACTACAAACAACAGGATTTTATACAATATAGCAAGAGATTAGTCTCATTTTTTTTAATTACGAATTACCCGATGTTTTTGCAAATCTTCTAAATTACAAACTTCTAAGGCTCTAGCATGAGTAGCTTCTAAAACTACGGTCGGTGCAACCCCATCTTCTAGGGCTTCTTGCCACCTTGCAGCGCATAAACACCAACAATCGCCAGGTTTTAAACCGGGAAAACTAAAATGAGGTGCAGGTGTACTCAAATCATTTCCCTGGGATTTAGTGTACTGTAAAAATTCCTCTGTTACTTGGGCGCAAACAACGTGCATTCCTGTATCTTGTCCACCTGTGGTACAAAATCCGTCGCGGTAAAAGCCAGTCATAGGAGAGGTGCAGCAAAGTTCTAATTTTGTACCGAGGACATTTTTAGCTTCTGTCATTGTTAATTCCTAATTTTGTGGTAGTTGATCAAATTCAATTTTGCCATAGTCTAGTTTAATAATTCTATCGGCTAAATGAAAATAATGATCATCATGACTAATTACTAAGATTGTTTTTCCCTGTGATTTCAATTCTGGCAACAATTGAGTATAGAATATATCTTTGAATAAAGGATCTTGATCTGCTGCCCATTCATCAAATAGATAAATTTGCCGATTTTCTAGATATGCTGTTAGTAATGCGAGACGTTTTCTTTGTCCTTGAGAAAGGGCTGTAGTCGAAAGTTGCCCATTTTCGATTTTCACTTTATGATCAAGTTGCAATTTTTGTAAATATTTTTGGGCTTGAATATCTAAATTATTATTTTCTAATCCTAATAATTCTTCAAATAAATAAAAATCGGAAAATACTACAGAAAAATGTTGACGATACCATTCGCGGTTTGCTTCGGTAATCACATCTTTGTCTAAGAAAATTTCGCCATTTTCAGGAATGTATAAACCAGTAATTAGTTTGGCTAAAGATGATTTACCGCTACCATTTCCACCAACAACAAAAACTAATTCTTGAGGATAAAGTGTCAGATTAATTGGACCGAGAATAAAACTACTATCTTCTTTATCTGTGTAATAAGTGTGAGTAACATTTTTGAGTTGTAAACTGTGCCAATTAGTCAGAGAATTAGGGGGTGCAGTAGCAACTTCGGCACGACTGGCTAAAGATAAACCCAATGATTCGATTTTTTGTAAAGCCACACTGGCTTTACTAATTAGGGGTAAATTATTGGAAATATTATCCATAGGCAACATTAAATAAGTAAAGGTGAGAATATAACCAGATAAAGTTTCGGCATCAATGGCAAATAAATGTGGTAAAATAAAGAGAACAAAACCAATGGCAAAGAAAAATACTAATTTCCCCCAACTGGTAGTTGTAGCAAATAAAGTTAAACCTTGAACATTGTGATTTTTAAATCTGCTTGCTGTTGCTTCGAGACGATTAGTTAAGAAAAACTGACGGCGTTGATAGTGCAGTTTGAGTTCTTTAATTCCTGATGTAATAGTGCTAAAATTATTAAATAAACTATCTTGATCTTCACGGGCTAAAGCTAATAATTTTTCTCCTCTATCTAATAATAATTTACAACTCCCAATAGCTACGATCATTAAAATCACAACCATGACAAATACTAACCAAGATAGCCAAGTTATATATAGTAAACATCCCAAAGCCATGGATATATCAATACACAAAAATGGGATAACATAGACAGCATTTGCTACTGCTTGCACATCTTCTGTTAAAGTTGCTAATAAACGGGAATTTCCTAATTGTTCTAAATGATTTAATTCAGATGCTAATATTTGCCGACTTAACTGCATTCGTAGTTGTAAAACGGCATTCTGAGATAAACGAATTAACATGATTTGGGAAATCACGCCGGTAATTAAGGCCACGGTAACTAAACCGACGAAACCCCAAGCTATAGTTGTCAGAGGTGCAGCATTGCTTTTACTCGCAGCACTACTAATGAGGGCGATTAATCCCGCGCTACTACCACCACTCAAGAAACCTGTGGTAATAGCGATCGCTACCATTATCCACGAAGAACGTAAAAGAAAGTAAATTAGATTCATTAGTTAGTAGGGGCGCAGGGCCTGCGCCCAGTCATTAGTCAGTAGGGGCGCAGGTCATGCGCCCAGTCATTAGCCATTAGAAAAAATTCTTCTGTGTTTATGTTCATTTTTTGTTTATCAGCCGTTTTATTTTACACCTATGGGGTTTATACAGCGATAGGATTTTTGCGTGACTCTCCTCCCATAAACCCAGAATTTCATCCCCCTGTCACCATCCTTAAACCGCTGTGTGGTGTTGATAAGGGGACTTACACCAACTTAGCTTCATTTTGTCAACAAGATTATCCACAATATCAAATTATTTTTGGTGTCCGCAGTTCTACAGACCCTAGTATAGAAGTAGTTGAGAAACTAATTCAACAATTTCCAGAAATAGATATTAGTTTGGTAGTGAAAGATCATATTATCGGGGCAAATTTAAAAATCAGTAACTTAGCTAATGCTGTCACCGCTGCCAAATATGCTATTTTATTAATTGCTGATAGTGATATTCGTGTGGGTTCAGACTATTTACAAACAGTTGTTCAACCATTACAAGATGAAAAAGTTGGCGTTGTTACCTGTTTATATCGTTCCACAGCCCAAGGAATAGCTACTATTTTAGAAGCTATTTGTACAGCCACAGATTTTCAACCCGGTATTTTAGTTAGCACACAATTAGAAGGGATAAAATTCGCTTTAGGTTCAACCATTGTTATTCGCAAAACTACCTTAACAAAAATTGGCGGTTTTGCAGCCGTAGCTGATTATTTAGCAGATGACTATCAACTCGGATATTTACCAACCCTAGCAGGTGAAAAAGTAGTATTATCTAATTATATCGTAGAACACGGACTAGGACATAGTAGTTTATTAGATTCTATCAATCGGCAAATCCGTTGGGCGCGTTGTATTCGTGTTTCTCGTCCATGGGGTTATGCGGGATTAATATTTACTTTTGGAACAATTTCTAGTTTACTATTCTTGATAACTAACAGTGGTTCTATTTTCTCCTGGTCAGTTTTATCCATAACTTTATTAATGCGATTCATCATGGCTTGGGTAATAGGAGTAAAATTCCTCAATGACGCAGTAACTAAAAAGTTCTTTTGGTTGATTCCCGTTGCGGATATAGTAAGATTTATAATTTGGTGTTGCGGTTTTGTAGGAAATACCATCGAGTGGCGAGGAACAAAATTTAATTTGGTTAAAAATGGCAAACTAGAAATAATTAAATAACCTTATCTGTCTTCATCTGCGTCCATCTGCGTCCATCTGCGTTCAATAACTCCTTATATTAACTTATACCTGAATGAATATGCAAATTAACAACTTGACAGCCTATCTTTTAGTATCTCATGGAAGTCGTGATCCGCGTCCAGATATATCCATGCAGCAATTAGCCAGGCTGTTAAGTGAGATATTACCTCAAGGGGAAAATTTCCTAGGTATTGCTACCTTAGAAGCAAATATCCAACCTTTACATTTACAAATTCAAGATTTTGCCTATCGGGTTCAGGCTTTTGGCTGTAAAAATCTGCAAATTATCCCATTATTTTTGTTACCGGGATTTCATGTTATGACTGATATTCCTGCCGAAATCGCCCTTGTAGAACAGGCTATAAGTCAAGAAATGACAATAAGATTGTGTCCTTATATTGGCAGTTATCCTGGGTTAGAAAGGTTTTTTGCGAAAATGATGATGACAGTAAAATCGGATGTATCAATTATTTTGGCTCATGGTAGTCGTCGTGCTGATTCTCATACCCCTGTGGAAAATATAGCAGCTAGTGTGGGCGCAGTTACTGCTTATTGGTCTGTACCTCCTAGTTTAGAAGTAAGAGTACAGGAATTAATTGCCGCTGGTTATGGACAAATTGCGATTTTCCCATACTTTTTATTTACAGGTGGCATAACTGATGCGATCGCTTTAGCAGTAGAAACGCTAAAATTACAATATCCATCAGTAAGTTTTCAACTCGCACCACCTTTAGGAACAAGTCCAGAATTTGCTAATTTACTGTGGGATTTAATTCAAGAAGAGGAAAAAGTTTTTGGGTAAAGTTTATTTAGTCGGTGCAGGTCCTGGAGATCCTGGACTCATGACTCTCAAAGGAAAAGGTCTATTAGTTTGTGCAGATGTTGTTATCTATGATGCTTTGGTGAGTCCAGAAGTTCTGGAAATGATTAATCCCGCAGCCGAACAAATCAACGCGGGTAAACGCATGGGTAGACATTCCTTATTACAAGAAGTTACTACTCAATTACTGATTGAGAAAGCGGAAAATCATGCCATAGTTGTCAGGCTTAAAGGTGGTGATCCTTTTATCTTCGGTCGTGGTGGTGAAGAAATGGCGGAATTGGTAGCCGCAGGTGTTCCTGTGGAAGTTGTCCCAGGGATTACATCAGGAATCGCCGCAGCGGCCTATGCTGGTATTCCTTTAACTCATCGTCTATATAGTTCTTCCGTAACTTTTGTTACTGGACATGAATCCGCTGGTAAGTATAAACCCCAAGTAAATTGGCAAGCGATCGCTCACGGTTCAGAAACTATAGTAATTTATATGGGTATTCACAATTTACCCTATATTGTTGAACAGTTTACTCTAGCTGGGTTGAGTTTAGATACACCCATTGCCTTAGTCCGGTGGGGAACTCGGCCAGAACAAGAAGAATTAATTGGTGAATTGGGGACAATTATTAAACAAGTAGAAGAAAAGGGATTTATTGCACCAGCAATAGCCGTAATTGGTTCAGTTGTCAAAATGCACAGTATATTACAGCAATTCTAAATTCAAAATGTAAACAGGGTATTTTTTATTTGGAAGTCCCTTGGTTAATTTCTCTTGATCTTGTATTGGAATGCCTTATGCAATACCGTTTTTTATTCTGTATCTCTTGTTACCGTTTGAATTTGGAATTGCTGTCTTTGGATAGAGTAGAAAGACTTCAGAAAATGCTAAATTTGACCGGATATAGACTCAACTCTAGCAAATATGTCATAAGTTAAAAAAGAGTGTCAGTCACTGACTCAACCCTAAAGGGATTGAGCTTGTAAAGAACAAACTTTACAACGCAAGCAGCGACTAGCCCATTGAGACTAATCCTGATACGCACTTCCGAATACTTCCCCAGTTTGGATTATCTGCAAGACTGTTTGTTA
>JANMEE010000162.1:0-9744 GCA_031376645.1 Dolichospermum sp. OTE_75_concoct_329_sub
GTAGAGACGTTCCATGGAACGTCTCTACAAATATTTATTTATCTAACTATTAAGTTAAAAAATTCCATAGGAGTGCTAGTTTTTTGAAATGAATCATGATCCTTATATTGTTAAACCAGGTTCTCAGATTTCTTTAGTAAAAGACTATAACCCAGGTTATAGATGTGAGTTTCACCAAAAAGGTGATGCGGTTAAAAAATTAAATGCAGGTATTTTACAATTAGCCAAATATCAAGATGTTCTCTATGCTCAAAATAGTTATTCTTTACTAATTATTTTTCAAGCTATGGATGCTGCTGGTAAGGATAGTACCATTAAACACGTTATGTCTGGCGTGAATCCCCAAGGATGTCAGGTATTTAGTTTTAAATCACCTAGTGAAGAAGAGCTAGATCATGATTATTTATGGCGTTCTATGAAGTCTTTACCAGAAAGGGGAAGAATTGGCATTTTCAATCGTTCATATTATGAAGAATTGCTGATAGTACGGGTACATCCAGAAATTCTTAAAAAACAACAATTGCCTAATTTTCCTAAAGGTGATCAGATATGGAAACAGCGATTTGAGGAAATTAACAATTTTGAAAAATATTTGGTAAATAATGGAGTTATTGTTTTAAAGTTTTTTCTGAATGTCTCAAAAGCAATGCAAAAAACGCGTTTTTTGGCAAGGATTGATTCACCGGAAAAACATTGGAAATTTTCGGCTAGTGATGTGCGAGAACGAGCTTTTTGGGATGATTATATGGATGCTTATGAGCAAGTTTTTAAGCATACAAGTACAGAAGTTGCTCCTTGGTATATTATTCCGGCTGACCGTAAATGGTTTACAAGGTTGGTAGTCGCGGATATTATTTGCACAAAATTACAGGAATTAAATTTGCAATATCCTCAAGTTAGTGAGGAATATAAACAGCAATTATCGGCAGCGAAAAAAAATCTAGAAGCAGAAAATTAGCAAGAAATGAATGGGCGCAGGCCCTGCGCCCCTACGCCTTTTCTATATCCATAGGTGCATGGCTTGACACTCTCAGGGAAGACAGCCACTGAGATTCTCACTTACCGCGAGGTCTTATGATGACAGATGTTGAAAAAATCACTAGTATGATTTCTCCTGGGGACATTGAAGAAAGACAAAGGAGAATAGAACAGATTTAAAAATAATGTAGGGTGGGCAATGCCCACCAAAATTATTTACAGCATTTCCCGGTGTTATGAGTTACAAGAACCCCACCCTCAACCCCCTCCCCGCAAGCGATGAGGGGGCTAAGTGTACCTCATAAGAGCGGAAACTGCTGTAACGGTGGGCATTGCCCACCCTACAATATTAGAATTGCATTTGTTAATTGTTAATTTTTAATTGCTAATCTATGTCTATAATTATTGCTGGAGAACGGAGCGGAGTCGGCAAGACAACAGTTACACTTACTCTTTTAGCATCTTTACGTCGTCGTGGTGTCCAGGTGCAATCTTTTAAGGTTGGACCAGATTATATTGATCCTATGTTTCATCAATATGTTACTGGTCTTCCTTGTCGAAATTTAGATACTGTGCTAACTTCAGAAAGTTATGTTCAGCAATGTTTTAACCATTATTCCCCCCAGTCTGAATATACGTTAGTTGAGGGTGTAATGGGTTTGTTTGATGGTATTGGCCAGTTAGCAAACACCAACGGAAAAACAGACTTTGCTAGTACAGCGCACGTTGCCAGATTATTAGATATACCCATAATATTAGTAATTGATTGTAGTCGTTTATCGGGTTCAGTAGCCGCAATTGCTCACGGTTATTGTTCTCTGGATAGTAGAATTAAAATTGCTGGTTTGGTATTGAATCGAGTTGGAAGTGAGCGACATTTATCATTATTAAAAGCTTCCCTTGCACCTCTACAATTACCCATACTCGGTGTCTTACGACGACAGGATAATATTACTATTCCTGACCGTCATCTGGGTTTAATTCCCACAGCAGAATTAGCAGAATTAGATCAAATAATTAATAGTTTAGCAGATTTAGGTGATATTTATTTCGACTGGGATAAACTTCTACCACTTTTAAAATCAGCACCTTTGCCAATTAAAAATTCCCAATTAAAAATTAAAAATGCACATTCCTCTATTAAAATTGCTGTTGCCAAAGATCAAGCCTTTAATTTTTACTATCAAGATAACTTGGATTTACTTGAAGAATTAGGAGCAGAATTAGTATTTTGGAGTCCATTAAATGATTCCCAATTACCAAAAGATATCCAAGGAATGTATTTTGGTGGTGGTTTTCCTGAAGTCTTTGCACCACAATTAGCTGCAAATATTAGCCTGATTCAAGAAGTCAAAAACTCAATTTCAGTAGGAATACCCACAATTGCTGAATGTGGGGGATTGATGTATTTATGTGAGCAGATTATTGATTTTGATGGTAAATCTTGGCCAATGGTGGGAATATTACCCACTTCTGCACAAATGGATAAAAGATTAACTTTAGGATATCGTCGCGCAGTGGTTTTAGAAAATAATTTTTTATTTGATAGCAATAAAAATATTTTTGGACATGAATTTCATCGTTCTCATTTAATCACTAATTCTCCAAAACCATTATTTAATACCTATCGCTATGACTGTGATGAGAATACAGGTTTTGAAGGTTGGTCTTTACCTAATGTTCATGCTTCTTATATTCATCAACACTGGGGAGAAAGTAGAGAAATTCCCCAAAGATTTCTGCAAGAATGTTGGAAAAATCAGAAATTATACTAACCAATGACTAATAACTAATGACTATTAACTAATATTTTCATTCAGTTTCCGAATTAAACGAGATAACTCACGAATAATATTCACAGCAATTTCTGGAGTTTCTTCAATAGCATCATAAAGTTGCTCTTGGGTAAGTTCCAAACATTCACAAGATTCTAAAGTAGTGATAGCAGCAGAACGAGGTTGAGTATCAAAGACCGCCATTTCACCAAAGTAGTTTCCTTTATCAACTTCTGCTAACTTGGTATCACCAATATGGACTTTCACCCGGCCAGATACCAATATATACAAAGATCGCCCTTCTTGTCCTTGCTGAAATATTGTATAATTAGCCGGATAGGATAACTCATTCATTACGGAAGCAAGCCTGACAATGAAATCATCCCGCAGTTCTTTAAAAATGGGGACTTGTCTCACAAACAATAACCGATCAACACTGGTAAGCATAGGTACTGAGTACAAAAAAACATTAACACTGATATCAAATTATCAGTAAGAAGGTAATTAGCCTTGGGATTATCCTACTGTAGAAGCTAAGTTGAGATTTTGATTCCTGAATTCTGAAAATTTATCTTGATCACTGTTAAAAAATTACCAATTTATGATGTACTTTCTAGAAAATTATTCTCCCATAGAAACTTACCATTATGTACACAGTACAATTAAATACGATCATCAATCTACTCTTAGTCAGTTCGTAGTGCCAAATCACACCAAACGATCTTTATCCATACAACTAAATCAAACATTTATTAATCAAATACATTCAACCTCCAGCAAAAACTTGAGTAATTCTCGTTTTTTAGTTCCTAAAACTGATATAGCTCAAAATATTCCTCAAATTGGCAAAAATAACTTACAAACAGAATCTACAACCCCAGAACAGAAACCATTTAAACCCCAAAAATTGCCTTTAATTTTCCAAAAACCAGCACCCCCATCTGCATCTGCTAGTATTACCATGCTTACACCATCCGCTTATGGTAAATCATGGGGTAGAGCCGCTGTTGGTCTAGGATTACAATCTCGCTCTCGTTTCAGCAATAAAGCAGATGGAGTTACCGGGTTTGGGTTCGGCTTAGGTGATGCCAAAAAATCAGTTGCTTTAGATGTCAATATAGGTGTTGTTGACTTGGATTCTTTTAAAAATGGCAGCATTAGTTTAAAATTACATACTCAACTTGCAAATGATATCGCTCTAGCTGTTGGTGTTAAGAATTTGATAACTTTTGGTAGTCCAGATGGGGGTACATCTGGCTATGGTGTAATCACTAAAATGTTTCGTCTTCAAGATCAAGAAAATAAACCTTTTAGTCGTCTTTATCTTTCGACGGGGATTGGCAATGGACAGTTCCGTTTAGAATCAGATATTAACAATAAAATTGATTCTATTGGTGTTTTTGGAAGTGTAGCAGTGAAAGTTGTTCAACCTGTCAATGCAATCATTGAATGGAGTGGACAAGATTTAGGACTGGGTTTATCTATAGCCCCATTTAAAAAAATTCCTTTGGTAATTACCCCAGGTATTACTGATATTACTGGGAGTGCAGGTGATGGTAGCAGATTTGTATTAGGTGTTGGTTATAGCTTTTCTTTTTAATTAAGATTATTAATATTTTAGGAGAATAACAATGAAATTATCTCGATCTTTTTTGTCTATTTTTTTAGTATTTGTCTGCATTATAGTTTTTTCAAAATCCGTTCAAGCTCAAATAGGAAATCAGTCAGATATTACTAATCCTGACGTTCAAGAAACCTCTATTCCTAATAGCTCATCAGCAAATTCGTCAGATATTACTAATACTGATGCTGAAAAAATTACCACTCCTAATAATCCCCTAGAAAAGCCGTCAAATACTGATAATTTGAACAATAGCTCATCTTTAGCTGGAATTAGTATAAATAGAGAAGTATTTGATAATAATTTTGCAGCAGCAACACCTGATGAATCTGTTGCCCAAGTTGAAGAACTGCAAGCATTACAATATGGTGTACAACTTGATACTAATTTATTTGGTGAGATTAGCTCATCTCAAGATATTGCAGATAATCTCAGTAAACTTGCTCAATTAACACAAAAAAATGCAGCAATTGTTTATATAACTTCCTTAAAAGACAAACTCAGCATAATCATGATTCCCCCAATTTCCCAAGCAGAAAATCTGGGAAAGAATGGTAAAAATCTGCCAACTAATTCGCCAAATTTATCTAATAATAATTTAGTTAAAAGTGGTCAAGTTGTTCGTAAATACGTTGAAGAAGCTAATCGGGTCAATGTCCAAAAATTTGCTAAAGAGTTTCGATCTCAAGTTACCGATTCTCAAAATAAATCTTATATTAAGAGTGCAGAAAAACTTTATGAATGGATAATTAAACCTCTGGAAATGGAGATCAAAGCCAATAAAATAGATAGTTTAATATTTTCAATGGATAACGAATTACGATCTATCCCAATTGCAGCTTTATATGATGGCAAGCAATTCTTAATTGAAAAATATAGTGTTGGTATTATTCCCAGTTTTAGTCTTACAGATACCCGTTATTTTCCTATAGTTAACTCTGATATCTTGGCTATGGGCATATCACAAAGTACAGAAGATCAAGATCCTTTACCCTCTGTGCCATTGGAAATAAATACAGTGACTAAACAAATTTGGGGTAGTCAAAATCAAACATTATTAAACGAAGAATTAACCACAGAAAAAATTGCATCTTTGAGTTATCAAAAGCATTTCGGAATTATTCACTTAGCTACTCATGGAGATTTTCAAGCTGGGAAAATTAGTAACTCTTATATTCAATTTTGGAATAAAAAACTTAACCTAGATGATTTAAAAAAGTTATCCCAGCAATTAAACTGGAATAAAGATCCTAAAGTAGAAATGTTAGTGCTGAGTGCCTGTAGAACTGCCCTGGGTAACCCACAAGCAGAATTAGGATTTTCTGGTTTAGCTGTGCAAGCAGGGGTAAAATCGGTATTAGGTAGCCTATGGTATGTTAGTGATCAAGGTTCTATGGCACTAATCACAAAATTTTATGATCAGTTGAAACTTACTTCCTTACGCTCCGAATCTCTCAGACAAGCTCAGTTAGGAATGCTTACAGGAGAAGTTCGCATAGCAGACAAATATTTATATCTCTCCCCAGAAAAACGGATTGCTTTACCTCCAGAATTAGCTAATTTAGGTGATATAAATTTATCCCATCCATATTATTGGTCTGCTTTTACGATGATTGGTAATTGGAATTAAGCTTGTGGGATGGGCAGGATGCCCGTTCTAGTATCATTGGTAGGTGCGTTACGCTGGTGCTAACGCACCCTACAAATACTTAGAGTTTTCAAAATTCAAATACTATTGCTATATATATAATTAATATTTTTCATGAAAGCTATTAAAGTTTTTATAGTATGTTTGGGTTTGTGGCTATTCTTAGATATAGCTGCTCATTTAGGTGCGGAAATTTTTTGGTTTCAGGAAGTTGGTTATATAGAAGTATTGCTACAAAGATTGTTAACTCAAGGTAGTATATGGCTATTTATTGTGAGCTTAAGTGCTTTTTATCTATTAGGAAATCTAAGTTTAGCCCAAAGGCTAAAATATAACCCTTTTTCTGATTCTATTCCTGTAGAGGAAATAAAAATTAGTCGAAAATTAACAAGTTTTCTTAGTCCTCAATATCCCACAACTAATCAAGGTTCTCCATGGCATAACTATACCAATAAAATTAAATTACGATGGCTATTACCTTTAATATTAGGATTAATTTTTTTAGTGTATTCAATGTTAGCACACTATGGAAAAATTGCCCTCTCTTATTGGACAGATAATTTTAATCAATCCGGTTTATCAGTACCGTTACTATTACGACCAGAGATAATTTTATCTTTGGGAAAAAAAATAATTTCTCAACCTTGGTATTTAGGATTATTTGCGGGATTATTTATGGCTATATTAATTTATAGCAAATTTTTTCTCAACGCGATCGCTATTATTTTGAGTCTGGGATTTGGATGGATACTGTCTCAATATTGGTCAAAAATTCTTTTATCTTTTTATCCTATTTCCTTTGATAATTCCGAACCATTATTTGGCAAAGATATCAGTTTTTATATTTTCTCACTCCCTATCTGGGAACTTTTAGGATTTTGGTTAATAGGATTATCTTTATATGGCTTAATTAGCGTAACTCTCACATATTTATTATCAGCAAATAGTCTCAGTCAAGCTAGTTTTCCAGGATTTTCTTCACTACAAATGCGCCATTTGTTTGGCTTAATGGGCTGTTTAATGTTAGTAGGTGCTTTATGTTATTGGCTCAGTCGTTATCAACTGCTTTATTCTGCCCGTGGAGTCAGTTATGGAGCGAGTTTTACTGATGTTAAAGCCCAATTACCAGCAGATACAATATTATGTGTTTTATCATTTGCTATAGCTTTATATTTATTATGGTTAACTGTATTTTGGCAGCGAAAATCTTCATGTCATCGCTGGATATTCTATATTTTAGGTATTTATTTAATCTTTATAGTCACAGGTAATTTTATTTTACCTATAACTGTACAAAAATTAATTGTTGAACCAAATGAATTAAAGAGAGAAAAACCTTATATTACCCGAAATATTGCCCTAACTCGGCAAGCATTTAATTTAGATGCCATTGATTCCCAAACATTTAACCCCATAGGAAAATTAACAGAAGCTGATATCAAAGCTAATGATTTAACAATTCGGAATATTCGTCTCTGGGATCAAGAACCATTATTAAAAACCAACCGTCAATTACAACAAATTCGTCCTTATTATCAATTTCCTGATGCTGATATTGATAGATATTTAATAAAAAATAACGACGATCAAGAAAAACAACAGGTACTAATTGCAGCTAGAGAATTAAATTATCAATATGTTCCTCCTCAAGCACAAACATGGGTTAACCGAAATATGATTTATACTCATGGTTACGGCTTTACCATGAGTCCAGTTAATACCGTTAATGCTGGTGGATTACCAGAATATTTTGTCAAGGATATTAGCAAAAATGGTAGTGTTTTAAATACTTCTAGTCCAGATATTCGTGAAAGTATTCCCATTGGACAACCCCGAATTTACTACGGAGAAATTAGTGATACTCACGTCATGACTGGGACGAAAGTTAGAGAGTTAGATTATCCTAGTGGCAGTGATAATGTTTATAATAATTATGATGGATTAGGTGGTATAAAGATAAATTCTGTATGGAAAAAATGCCTATTCTCTATATATTTGCAAGACTGGAGAATGTTATTCACACGGGATTTTTTGCCAGAGACTAAAGTATTATTTCGTCGCAATATTAATCAACGGATTCGAGCAATTGCTCCATTTTTGAAATTTGATAGTGATCCTTATTTAGTTGTGGCTGATGCTCAAAAAAACGATCAAAAATCACAATTTCCTGGCAGAGAAAATTATCTTTATTGGATAGTCGATGCTTACACTACGAGCGATCGCTATCCCTATGCTGATACAGGTAAAGACGGTATCAACTATATCCGTAACTCCGTTAAAGTTGTCATTGATGCTTACAACGGCACAGTCAGATTTTATATTGCAGATCCTCAAGATCCATTAATTACTGCTTGGTCAAAAATATTCCCCCAAATGTTCCAACCTTTAGGGAATTTACCCCCCAATCTTCATAGTCATCTCCGCTATCCAGTAGACTTTTTTAAAATTCAATCTGAACGCTTAATGATCTACCACATGACAGATCCTCAAGTATTTTATAACCGGGAAGATCAATGGCAAATTCCCAATGAAATCTATGGTAACGAAACCCGTAAAGTTGAACCCTACTATTTAATTACCAGTCTCCCCAACGTCTCATTTGAAGAATTTATCCTCTTACTTCCCTACACACCCAAACAACGGACTAATTTAATTGCTTGGTTAGCAGCCCGTTCTGACGGCGAAAATTATGGCAAATTAGTATTATATAACTTTCCCAAAGAACGCTTGATTTATGGACAAGAACAAATTGAAGCTAGAATTAATCAAGATCCAGTTATTTCTCAACAAATTTCCCTGTGGAATCGTCAAGGTTCCCGAGTAATTCAAGGTAATCTTTTAATAGTTCCCATTGAGCAATCTTTACTATATGTTGAACCAATTTATTTAGAAGCTATACAGAATAGTTTACCAACATTAGTTAGAGTAGTTGTAGCCTATGAAAACCGCATCATCATGGCACGAACCTTAGAGCAAGCATTACAAGGAATCTTTCAACCAGAACTCGCACCACTACTACCCATCATTCGTCCCCTAGAAGAAGAACTACCTACTCGTTAAATAGTCTATTTCTAAACTCAGAATTAAGCTGATTTTGGTTTACTCTAATAAAGTCCTGTGATAAGAAGTAACTATGCTATATCATTTAGATTTTCATGTTGAATACCCCGATAACATGAATCAACAAGAACTATTTACCTTATGGAGTGAAGAAGCAGATGTTGCACTCCAAGCCAAACAAGCCGGAATAGTAGTTGATTTATGGAAATGTGTTGGTACTCGTCGTGTAATTGTCATTGTTGATGTTCCCACTCCAGACACACTAGATCAGATTCTTCTAGACTTGCCTATTATGAAAAAAAATGGCCAAAAAGTGCAGGTAGAAGTAACTCCTTTGAGGAAATATGAAGACTTTGCTAATGATGTCAAAGCTAGATTAGAGCCAAGCAAATAGGTAATACGGGTTCAAAATCCAAAAAAACTATTACCCATTATCAGTAGAGTGAGTCATGCTCACTCTACATAGGGCTTGCTGAATAAAGCTAAAACCGTTTATTAATAAGGGTTTCGTAGATTTTTAGCCCACATTCCGCAGATACTAAAGCAAATTTAAGAATTAAAAATTTAGAGGAAGTAAAGCCTGAAAAGATTGCTAGGCAATCTTTTCAGGCTTTTATTTGATAAAATAATAAACGTCAAATAGAGAAGAGAAAAACCATGAA
>JANMEE010000193.1:0-29575 GCA_031376645.1 Dolichospermum sp. OTE_75_concoct_329_sub
TTACGAATTTTCCTAACCGAACAGTATTGGCTTCAGTTCAATTCCAACTACTGATTAATAAGTATTATGAATAAATTACCAGAGGGATAAAACTTTGATAAATACCCCTTAAATATAGTTTAATCACGAATTATAGCTAAATTCTAACTTTTGAATTTTTGTTAAATGAAAATATTTTAAATCATTAAATATTAGGAAAAATAGGAAAAATTAGGAATAAAGCTGCTCACTACAAGCATATCCTCAATATTCTTCAACTTGACTTTATCTAAACCTAGTGTAATAGTATTACTATATTTTTAGTGGGTAGCCTAATCCAAATTCATGAAATCTGAATTTGTAGCGGAGGAACCAAATATTTGGGGCTAATCTTATGAGAGACACCTTCCAGTCTTAGCCCGTCAGCTAACTCCGTCGGCAATGGAAGGAACCTCCAAAATCTTGGCTGTAATACCAGTTATGATTGGGGCTTCCTTAATAAATTTGAGATTTTGGATTTAAAGATAAATCTAAAATTTAAAATTGTCATCCCCCGCTTCTCATTGATTAATCGTTTCCAGGGAGAGAAGTTAAAACTGTGAAAATTAAGCCAATTTTAGCACGATTACAAAGTGCTATCGGTCGTGATGACCTAATTGAACAAATGGTATTACTGCCAGAATCTCAAAAATCTTTTTCCAAAAGAGATTCAAAGGCAAAATCAGCTAACTTAATTGTCGGCTATGATGGTTCACCTCAAAGTCATACAGCCCTAGATATTGCTTGTTGGATTGCCTACCAAACGAGTTTAGCCACTAACTCTCAGGTTACAGTTCAAGCCGTTTATGTAGTAGAAGAAAACCTCAATCATCAATCTTTTGATATATTCAATGTTGCTGAAAATAAACCTCCATTAGAATGTGAATCAAGCAATATATCAAAACCAGTGACATTGCGATTAAATCAGTCAAAAGGAACAGCAATTTTAACGCAGTTAGAAAGAGAATCGAGAACTACTCTCAAGGAAGCAGACAGAATTCTGTGGCAAGCAAAAACTCTAGCCCAAGAATGGCAAGGTGATTTTAAATCTCATTTACGATTTGGCAATCTTGCTAAAGAACTGAAAAAAGTTGTGCAATTGGAAACTGCTGATATTCTCTTTTTAGGCTGTCAATCTAGTCATCATCCAATAATTACAACACTAGGTAAGAATTTTCCTTGTGCAGTTTTGGGTATTCCTCATTGTATTGATGAATAATCTTGGTTCTCAATTATAGTGATGGGAATTTAATTCAAAATGGCTTAATTGTTTGATTAAATAGGTAGGGGTAAAGCATGAGCTAAACCCTTACACATCTAGGTTTTTTGCAACTCCCATAACCTATTAAGCATAAATAGGAAACAAAGATTCTGATTCATTCATATCAGCTACAACTTTACGCAGTGTTTCGCTAAAATAAACAACTTCATAATTAGGTGCAAGTTCTTTTTGCAGTTGTTTCCATAAACTAATACCTTCTGCTTCAAAAGCCGCTTTTTCTTCTGGATTCAAATCTCTTGAGTTAGCAGGATCTTCCCAGTTCAATTTTGCATCATAAATATCTGCCCATTTTTCCAAACGGGTAATAGTTTCTTGACTCAGTGGTAATGTTTCTGGGTCAATATCTCCAGCTTTATCAGAATTTACCCACCATAATGGGTAACATTCATAATCAGCCATGAGTTTGATTTTTTCTATTTTAAACAGCATCTGCCAATTCTAATTATTGAAGTATTGACAAACCGTTCTCTAAATGAGAACATATTGATCAATCAAGATTTGTATTGTTAAATGAAAAATAAAATATGCACCTAATCAGCATTCGTAACTTACGTGCTGATGCTGATAAATACCCAGATGCGGTAGAACCTGTTAACTCTTGGTATCGAATGATAAAATCTGCATCATGGCAGAATTTTAATGAAGTTAGACAATATTATCCAACAGCAGATGCAGTAGGCAATTTTATTGTATTCAACATCAAAGGTAATTCTTTCCGTTTAATTGTTAGTATTGATTATACAATCCAAACAGTCTACTACAAATATTTTTTAACCCATGCTGAATATGATAAAGAAAAATGGAAAAATGACCCTTTTTTTTAACAGGAGCTAACTATGACTATTTCCTTAGATAAAATTACTTACAGTCAATTGTTAGTAGAATATCAACCCAAGATTATCACAACAGAAGCAGAATATGATCATGCTTTAGAAACTGTTGAGAAATTAATGGCTTGTAAACAACGGACAGCAGAACAAACTGCTATCCTTCAATTGTTAGTCACTGTCATTGAAGAATTTGAAACTAAGCACTACCCTATTGAACCATCATCTCCCCATGCAATGTTAGAACATTTAATTGATGCTAGGGGAATTAAACAATCTGATTTGGTAGGAGTTATTGGTTCTAAAGGTGTGGTTTCTGAGGTTGTGAATAGGAAAAGAGCAATTAGTAAAGCTCAAGCAAAAGCATTAGGAGAATTTTTTAATGTTTCTCCAGGATTGTTTATTTAAATTAAAATATCTTCTCAGTGTTTTTGTTATCAAAAGCTGATGATCTACTTGTCTTGATTTTCTCAGCCATTGCTGTTTGAATCTGCCAAGCAATAACTCTTTTAATGGCTATTAAATTCATTTCGTCCAATGTTCCATCTTCTTCTAAAAACGCATCAAGAGAAGAACCAATATAAGGATTTTCTGTCATATTTAAGCCTCCAATGTGTGTTTGCGTTCAGTTAGCTTTCTAACCCGTCTGGGAATTAATTCCCAGTTTAATAGCCGAAGTCCGTTAAAACGGACTCAATAGCCATTGAATATATAACCGAGTAATGGGGTGTAAAAAATTCGATAGTCAGGTACTTTATCAATATCTGAATAGCCGTCTAACTCATACTTAACCCACTGCTTGAAACGATCATTTTTAAGATGATGAGCCAATAACTTGGCTTTGAGCAAAATTGTGTGGAGTGCTACTTCTGGATTAAGAATTTCTTCTTGGATACGTTCTACAATATCATCCATATATTCATTAGTAATTGTACAGGATCTTTAACAACTAATAAACACTGCATGGTTATTTTGAACTATTTAACTATGCTGTTAAAAGCATAGCTTACACAGAAGTATTTGTGTACTACAAAATATATAATTACAGGTAGTAATAACCGTACTTTTACTGTTAAAATTTCTAGATTATGTATTATTCCTTCACAGCTATAAGATTACTTGGTATTCTTCCTTCGTGTTCTTCGTGTCTTCGTGGTTATTTCAAAATAAGGGTACAGCATTGCTTTACCCCTACAAAGTGTTAAATAAGAATAACCAAACCCAAACCTACGCCCCTACAGACTCCTTAGCTGCATACAAAACCTCAGCCGAGATATCTTTAAACCCACGCGCTCGCGCAAACTTCTCTGTATTTCACTTCACTTTCCCGCACACAAAACCAGGAATTTTATTCAATTCTACTTGTCCATCTTTTGTCCAATTCAAACCAGATTCCGCAGAAATTCCTTTGGTAATTACTTCCTTTGTATCGTGTCCACCAAAGATTTCTAACAAGTGATCTTCCATTCCCACAGTGAAGGAATTGTAGATTAAATCGGTGATTTGATTTGTCCCTTCATAACCCATAAAAGGTTTGTAACCAATAGGCAAATTCTGCACGTGAATTGGTGACGTTCCATCTGTATACCAAATATAGCAGAAGGTTCAACGCGAGCGATTCCTACGGAGTGCTTCGCTATCGCATCCCCAATTTCACCATGATCATCTGTAATTAATACTTCATCGCAATATTCGCTTACCTGTTCTCTAAACCAGTTAGCATCATACTTGCAATAAGTACCAGCCCACACCACATAAATCCCCATTTCCCGCGTTAGAATCTTCGTTAAAGCCGCCGCATGAGTATTATCACCAAAGACTACAGCTTTCTTACCTAGGAAGGGATAAAACCTAGTAACTGACTGGGTTATGACTACTAATTCAAATAATATTGATGTTGTTTAAGTCAATAAATCTTAATGATTTTGAAAAATATTTAGAGGAATCCTCTTTGATTTTGGCAATATACATAGTAGGTTTTTGGTGGGCAATGCCCACCCTACAGGGTTCGACCTGCTCCTACTATTTTTAATAAATATGGTTTTCAACATAGGTGTGGTATAATTACAATTATCATTGATAGTAAACAATACTGTGTTAACCTCTTAATGCAGCATTTTCTTTGGAAAATTTATACTCAAGACCTTTGTTTCTACATTTATCATATTTAGGAATAAACCATGAAATTGCAATTAGCGGCTCCTGTTTTAGCGGCAACCTTAGCCCTATCTAGTGCTTTAGGATTAACCTCCACCGTCCAAGCCAATCCTCCTGTTGATAATTCAGCCGCTGATAATGTACCCGTTGATAATTCATCTGGTGATAATTCAGAGATTAGTGATACCGCTATTAATGGCACTAAATTTAGTTGTGTTGCTGAAAATAATGGTAACGTGGCTACAATTGGTCAACGTCCCGGTGGACAACCAATTCCTTTAATTATTTGGACTAAAAAAGCTTCTGATGAGAATTTTGGCGGAAAATATAGTCCACAAAAACGTTGCAGTATTGTTACACCAAAATTGAATAAAGCTGTAGCTGACAGTGGTGGTAGCTTGAAAGATGTGGTTTTAATGACTGGTAGAATTGGTAGTAGTACCGTAATTTGTGCAGTCTCTATAAAAGATGATGGTTGCAATAAAAACAATGTTCTCCTGACTCTCAAACCAGAAAACGCCGAAAAAGCAGAAGAAATTCTGTCGCAAATAGTGAAAATTAGCCGTGAAGGTTCAAGTGCAAGTGCAATTGAGGAAACAACTGAGAAACGCGTTCAGATAAATTTAGGAGATTGGGCAAAATCAACTATGCCTAATCAAATTCGTAAATCTACAACTTCAAAATAGTTGTTAATAATTGTGTGTGGGTTTAGCTTTTTTCGCTGAACCCTAACTCATGTTTATTATCCTCATTTTCCAAAAATTCCCCCAAATCATGGCATGATCAAGCATATTTTTTACTTATATAAAAAATCTTATTTAGGATTACTCATAACTGTATTGATGAGTAATTTTTTTCTAAACTTAAATGCTCAAGCTGTAAATGTATCTAAACAGGATATGCGTAATTCAGTGCAGACAATCAATTTTAATGCTTCGGAAATTGCCAGGCAAGTAACTGTAAGAATTATCACTAAATCCGGTTCTGGATCGGGAGTAATTATTAAGCGTCATGGGCAAACTTATGTAGCACTCACAAATCGTCATGTAGTGGTAGATAGTCCCGAAAAGGGCTATCAAGTAATGACTGTTGATGGTAAGCTGTATTCAGCAAGGGAAAGCACTCAAGTTAAGATTGCTACATTGGATTTAGCATTAGTAGCATTTACTGGCCAAGGAAATTATCAAGTAGTAAAATTACAGAAATCACAAAAAATATTGGAGGGAGAAACAGTATATGCGGCAGGGTTTCCGGCATGGAGTTTTACCTGGGAAGGTAACAAAATTACCAGATTTGCAGAAACTCGTAATTGGGGAATAAGAGCTTTTCATTTAACAACTGGAATGATTAAAATGGAACTTGATAAAACGCTTCCTGGAGGTTATCAAGTTGGTTATACAAATGATGTTAAACAAGGGATGAGCGGTGGACCAGTTTTAAATCAAAAAGGAGAATTAATCGCAATTAATGGCTTATTAAAGTATCCCTTTCAAGGGATTAAGGCTTTTACTTTTACTGATGGTTCTGTACCTAATCAAAACCTTTATTTAAAGATAGATTCTCTTAGTTGGGCTATTCCTGTGACTAAAGTAATTGATTTTATAGAAACACAAAATCTGGCTGAACACAATTTACATAATTACTGAAAAAGGTCAAAAATATTTTAATAATATGCGTTTAACAACTAATCAATTAACTAGGGTATTTTTGGGGATATCAGCAATGACAGCAATTACTATTACTATCCCAACGTTAGCGAATAGTATACCACAAGGAATTGCTGAAGAGATCAAAGAATCTGTAGTCCAAATTAATAGTAAAGGTAATGGTTCTCCCGGAGGATCAGGAGTAATTATTGACGAACAAGATAATATTTACACTGTATTAACTGCTAATCATGTTGTTTGCAGTTCCATAAAACGCCCAGGTAAGATTAGTTGCTCTAAAGATATTAGTTATTCGGTGCGTACTTATACAGGAAAAGAATATGTTGTTAAAAATCGTCAAGTTTTACAGACAGATCAAAATGGAGTTGATTTAGCAATCATTACATTTGAAGCTCAAGACTCAGACTATTATCGTCCTGCTGCCATTGAGGATAAGTCATTGGAGATTGGTACAGACATTTTTGTTGGGGGTTTTCCAGCCGCATTTGGCAAAAAAGGTACAGATAGAGAGTTTGCTTTTACAGGAGGAAGAGTTATTTTTAGTCAGAATCTCCAGAATGGCTATAGTTTAGTTTATGATGCCAATACTTTAACTGGTAATAGTGGCGGAGGTGTATTTGATATTAATGGCAATCTCGTCGGTATTCACGGACTTGCAGATGCTTCTAAATCGGGATTTAATGCCGGAATTCCGATTAAAACTTATTTAGAGTTGACGAAAGGGAAATTTTCCTCAATTTCTACAGAAGCCATTTCCCCAACTGAGTCCCCAAAAATCTCCTCTATTGACGGAAATTTGCAGATTATTAAAAGTCTGGGATTTATGCCTACACCCTGTGCATCTGGTAGACAAGTAGTATCAATTATGTTTGACAGTAAGGAATACTGTGTTGAGCCTATGCCGCCTTTAAATGCTCTGAAATACCGATATAGTCCGGCTACTAAACAGTTAGAGCTTTTTGATTCACCAAAATCTAATTCTACTAATAATCCTAAATCACAGGACATAGGTTTATAGTTAAATTCGGTTAATTTAGCACCATACGTGTTAATGTAAATTCTTTTAAAATACCTGATTGTTTATAAGTATGTCAGTCTCTATTACTATTTCTCAACTGCTTAAAGTTCTTATAGCTGAACCTGTGAATCTATCTCAATTAGGTCAGTTGGGTAGTGGGATCCAAACAGATACCCGAATTTTACAACCTGGTGAGGTCTTTTTGGCTTTGCGAGGGGAAAAGTTTGACGGACATGATTTTGTGCCGACAGCGATCGCTCAAGGGGCTATAGTTGCCATAGTTGATCATACTTATGAAAATCCCGGCTTTCCGGTTTTGCGGGTAAAAGATACATTAAAGGCATATCAGCAAATCGCTCAATGGTGGCGTGAAAGCTTTGATATTCCTGTAATTGGCATCACAGGTTCGGTGGGTAAAACTACTACCAAAGAACTAATTTCGGCAGTTTTAGCTACTAAGGGAAAAGTTCATAAAACCTATGGGAATTTTAATAATGAAATAGGTGTTCCCAAAACCCTTTTAGAATTGGCTAGAGAGGATAACTTTGCTGTTATAGAAATGGCTATGCGAGGCAGGGGACAAATTGCCGAACTGACAGAAATTGCGAGGCCGACAATTGGGGTAATTACCAATGTGGGAACTGCACATATTGAATTACTGGGTTCAGAGGAAGCGATCGCCGAAGCTAAATGTGAATTATTAGCGACCATGCCAAATAACAGTATCGCCATCCTTAATCATGATAATCCACGGTTAATGGATACAGCAGCGAAATTTTGGCAAGGGAAAGTGATTAGTTATGGTTTTGATGGTGGGGATATTCAAGGGAAATTAACTGATCATGACAGTGTGGAAGTTGAGGGAATGCGTCTACCTTTACCTTTACCTGGTCGTCATAATGCTACTAATTTTTTAGCGGCTTTAGCAGTAGCTCAGGTATTAGAAATTGATTGGCAATTATTGCAATCAGGTGTCATGGTGAATATGCCCACAGGTAGAAGTCAACGCTTCACTTTAGCTAATGATGTGGTGATTTTAGATGAAACCTATAATGCTGCTCCAGAAGCCATGTTAGCAGCTTTGCAGTTGTTAGCAGACACACCAGGAAAGCGGAAAATCGCGGTTTTAGGGGCAATGAAGGAATTAGGAGAAAGATCCGCAGAACTACATCAAAAAGTCGGAGAAATGGTCAAACATTTGCATCTAGATGGGTTGTTGGTATTAGTTGATGGTAAAGATGCGGAAATTATGGCTAATAGTGCCGATAATATATCTTGCGAATGTTTTACAAACCATGCTGATTTGGTGACAAGATTAAAAACATTTATGCAAACAGGCGATCGCTTATTATTCAAAGCCGCCCATTCTGTGGGATTAGATCGAGTTGTCAACCAATTACGGGCAGAATTTACCAATTAAAGATTGAGTTTCCATCTGTTGTCTAATTTCGGTATTTTTAGACAAAATAAACTTAATTAAGTCGGTATTTTGTGGGGAATTAAACCCCAAAAAAATGATCTATTTTGTAGAGATGTTGCCTAAAACATCTCTACAATAGCGGTCATAGCTAGGATGCAATACTATCGAGGTCGCAGGCCTTGCGCCCCTACAGGCTTTGTGATTTACTGACTGTATTTCACAAAGAGTGCATACCGCTATATATCTGCGGATAGAAATATAAAAAATGAAAATTATCAGCCAATTGTCATAAATAGTCAGACAAAGATATTTTAATTAAGTCTTATCTCTTAGTCTCAAAGCCTTGAACTTATAAATTATTTTTGAAAGAATAAAAACAAGGATTAGTCAATATCAAGTCTAATCTCATTCGTCTTTGATCAAGACAATACATAAAGGAGGAATTATCATGGCTAATATCCAAATATCTGCACTACTTCCTGTAGGTTATGATCTATTTAATGATGCGGCTAGTTTTCTTAATGAATTAGCTACCGACGAAGTACAAAACGTTCTTGGTGGTGGTGGCGGTGGCTGGGGAGGTAGTGGCTGGGGAGGTGGTAGCGGATGTTATCAACATCATCACTGTGGTTCCTGTTGTTAATATCTAAAAAAATAGTTGTTAGTTAATTAACAACTATTACCAATAGTTGGAATAGTAATTTTGATTTTTTACTACTATTCTGACTATTAATTTATCTTTAATCAACACGATAGATAAAGGAGGAATTATCATGGCTAATATCCAAATATCTGGACTCCTTCCCATAGGTTATGATTTATTTAATGATGATGCGAGTTTCCTTAATGAACTAGCTACCGAGGAATTACAAAATTTTGGTGCTGGTTACTATGGAGGTTTTAGTGGATCTTCTTATGGAGGTTTTAATGGATCTTCTTATGGAGATTTTAGTGGATCTTCTTATGGAGGTTATTATGCTTATGCCTATGCTTACTGTTGTTAATTTTTAAAAATAGCTGTTAATTAACGGCTATTACAAATAGTCAGAATAATAATTTTAGTTCTATTCTGACTATTTATAAAAAGGCTAAACCTAAGTTTTTGTTACTTTTGAAATTCTGACTTTTGTTGTAATCACTTACCAAAAGAAAACAATTGTAGGGAATTTCTCCGTAACACAATTACCAAAAGATTAGTTACTAAACAGGTAACTGCTAGAGATAATAAAATATAAGTTGGTGGCATGACCACACCAATCATAAACCAAGTATAGACGTGCAGCATCATGATACTAGCAAATGTACAAGCAAATCCTATAGATATCCACACCTGACCCATGGAACGATTTAGAAACGTGAGGACAAGCGTTGATAAAGTTGCCAGAATATTGGCTGGAACAAGAAAGGCACAGATGCCTATACAATTGTTGTGAGAAAACTCAATTAAGGCGTTGAAATCTAACATTAATTTTTGGGGATAATTGTAGGTTATTATTATTAGGTTCTTATTATAAATACATATATTCGTTAGACAACTAAACTAATCTTACCTTAAAAGTGAGTATTCACACCATTTATGTTACATTTTTTAAAGAATTAGCCCGAGAAACTAAGTTTATTCATTCTAGAGACGCTATATAAAACGTCTCTACAAGATTTGCCAAATCAAAAAAATTAGATTATTGGCTTAACCCATTAAAATTACCGTATCAATGACGTGAATCATGCCATTATCAGCATCAATATCCGCTGCTAAAACTGTAGCATTTTTCACTTCAAAACCGTCATCACAATTAATTTTAATCGGAGAACCTTCCACAGAAGTTACTGTACCAAGTTTTGCCAAATCAGCCTTTGTTAACTTGCCAGGGACAACGTGATAAGTTAAAATCCGTGCTAACTGGGGAATATTTTGTAATAAAGTAGTAATTGTCCCAGGGGGTAACTTGGCAAAAGCGTCGTCAGTTGGTGCAAATACAGTGAATGGACCGGGACTTTTTAACGTTTCCACTAACCCAGCAGCGGACACAGCGGCCACTAAAGTTTTAAACGCATCATTACTAACTGCAATATCAACAATGTCAGGCATTGATTTTACCTCGTATCTACCAAAGGTTCTAAAAGATAGTAAATCATGTTTAAGTTTTATTAATTACAATTCTGGTAAAATATATTTTGATGATTTTCTGAATATTTTTCTATACATAAAATGAATAAACGCACTTATGCAATATTGGGAACTGGCGCATTAGGCGGATTTTATGGTTCAAAACTCCAAAAATCCGGTTTAGAAGTTCACTATTTACTTAAAAGTGATTACCAACAGGTAAGCGAAAACGGTTTAATTATTGAGTCTAAAGACGGTGATTTTACTCTTTCTCAAGTTAATGCCTATAATCATGTAGACAAGATGCCACAGTGTGATGTGGCAATCATATCACTAAAAACTACCCAAAATCAACTTTTACCAGATTTATTACCACCAATAGTTAAAGATGATGGGGTAGTATTGGTATTACAAAATGGATTGGGTATAGAAGCAGACGTTGCGGAAATTGTGAATAATGTCAGCATTATTGGGGGGTTATGTTTTCTTTGTTCTAATAAAGTTGCCCCAGGACATATTCATCATTTAGATTATGGACAAATTACTTTAGGTGCTTATGCTTCTAATTATCAAGCAACCGGCATTACTAAAAAAATGCGGGAAGTTGGTACAGATTTTGAAAATGCAGGCATATCAATAGAACTATTAGAAGATTTATTATTAGGACGGTGGAAGAAATTAGTTTGGAATATTCCCTATAATGGTTTATCTGTAATTCTGAATGCCACAACCAATGAATTAATGGCAGATCTGTACACTCGTACTTTAGTAGAATGTTTAATGAATGAAGTTAGTTTAGGGGCAAAAAGTACGGGGCGTTTAATTCCTGCAAGTTTCATAAAAACAATGTTAGATTACACTGTGAAAATGAAACCCTACCGCACCAGTATGAAAATTGATTTTGATGAAAAACGTCCTTTAGAAGTAGAAGCAATTTTTGGCAATCTATTAAGAACCGCAGCAGCAAATGATGTGGGTTTGCCGCTAATTCGTTCTTTATATCAACAATTGAAGTTTTTGGATATCAGAAATAGAAATTAGATTTATTTATTGGGAGCATCTACTTTTAGAATAAACACTCTTCTTGATTCCCTCTTAATTTTAGTTTTCACATTTGCAGTTTGGGCTATTAGGCAGTATAGCTTTGCATCCTAAACTTCCTAAATGATTTAAAATTTCCTTTGTATCTTTCTTTTTACAACGCTTGGCTTCTCTCTTTGTTGACAAAACGGTTTATAATTTAACCAAATATGGAACCCCTCTGGTAAACCTCTCCCCGCAACGGGGAGAGGCTTTGAGCCTGTTCGTTATATTATAAAAAAGTCTAAGTTCTAGCCGTTTTGAGTATATAGCAGCTTTTTGAGCGCGTTCTTGTGGACTATTACAACCTTCTGGATGCCAATTTGAGCATCTTCTTTTGTTAGTTCCAAAAAAGCTTTGACTATCTAATCATGGGCAAATTTAAACCAGTCTGTTGTTGGAATACTAGTATCGCTACTTTGTGCAATTAGTTTAAAAAATACTACATCTTCTGAAGTTACTTCTTCTTCATCACTTGATATAGATAATTGATCTACCCTAACAGATAATATTCCTAAATCATGAGATAATAAAAAATTCATGTGAATGTCTAATGATTCTGGAATATTCAAAAAACCTGACCATTTAGTTTCTATGAAATTAAATACTTTGGCATGATCTTTAGTATTTTGCCAACCAGAATTGTCTTTGTCAATTGCGTTGAAGTAAGTCAACTCATATTTTTTAACTTGTATAGGCTCTTTTTCGATATTTAACCACCATTCTTGTAAACGATTCCAGTACCCAATAAATTGAACAAGCATATTCTCGAAACGATGATTTTCATCTTGTGGATCATCCCTCCAGTTAAATATAAATAAATTTTCTTGAAGCTGAATTATTTTGTCCCCAATATTTCTGATATTGCTTGAACAATATCCAGATAAAAGTTACCTTTCACTGCTCGAAATAACTCAAATTTTGCTCCTGTTGCGCCGAAAAACGGACGTAAAAACCATCCTAACTGCATTCCCACAAAAGTATAAAGTAATAACCAGGATTGTAGAATAGTAGTGCGGGTTTTTTTACCCACTTCATCTTGTTGGGAAAGCAATTGCATTCCTTCATAGAGAAACTTAACACCAAAAATCCCAGTAATCCCAAAAATTAAAACATTCAAGAGCTTGAAAAACTGGTAAGAATCGGGGGCTGTAATCATAAAAAATAGCGTTACTGGTGCTAAACTAAATAATAAAACGCTAATTACTGATATAGATGTAAGTAAGACAACAAAATGCTGTTTAAAACTACTACGAGAACCAAATAAAACATTAAAAAAGAACAATGTAGGAAAGCAGATTATTAATGTTAAGAAATAAAATGCTGGAAGTTTAATTGCGCTGGATAATGCTTGTGCAAAACTATGAGACGCACCAATAATTACGCCATAAATTGCAAAGAAGATAGAACTGGTAACAAACAGAGAACTGATTTTACTTTGGAGTCTAATTTCTTGGCGAATTTCTTCGAGGAAATTTTGGCGGTCGCGTAGTAAACTTAATAAAACCTCAAAGTGTTTTTTAATATCAGCTTGTTTTTCTAACATATCAACGAATTCCTAATAAATAACCCAGAGATTGCATCACACTTAAATAAAAATTTCCTTCTCTGTCTCTAAATAGTTGAAAAACAGAATCTGGTGTTCCAAAAAAAGGTCGAAGAGTCCAGCCTAATTGACTACCAACAAAAGCATAAAGCAATAACCACGATTGGATAATTTTCCTGCGAGTTTTACTACTTTCATCATCTTGTTCTAAAACTACAGTGGTAGCATTATATAAAGAAGAAATGCCAATAAATCCAGTTAAAGAAAAGATAATGACATTTAACAAAATTAAAAATTGATAATTATTGGTTGTAATTAAGAAAAACAGAGTGATTGGTGCAAAACTGAATAAAAGTACACTAGTGACAGAAACCGCAGTGAGTACCAAGGCAAAATATTGAGCAAAAGTCCGTTTTGAACCAAAAATAATATTAGCAAAAAACAATGTTGGTAAACAAATTAGTAATGTAATTAGGTAAAGAGCTGGTAGTTTGACAGCCGAAGATAAAGCTTGCATCCAACTATGATATGCACCGATAATTCCGCCGTACATTGCTAGAAAGAGGGAACTACAAACCAATAAAGAAATGATTTTACTAGGTAATCTAACACCTTGACGAATCTCTTCTAAAAATCCTTGACGTTCTCTTAGTAAACCAATCAGAACTGCAAAATATTTAACTTTGATAGAATTTCTTTCAATCATCTTATCCTTAGATATTATTTATGAATAATCATTGCCAGAACCAAACTGCCATTTATCTATTAACCTATACCAATAATACTGTTGTTGACTAGATGAATTATTAACTAAAAATTTTATCATTGGAGTTACAGAAAACAAGCCAGTATACACAATTAAATTTACATAATGTAACATCCAATCCAATAAACTCAACAAACCTACTTGAGGAATGATTTTTGCAACTAATAAAGGATGAGATAAACCAGTTTTTATTAAGGTTTGTGTTAACGCCCCAAACTGGACAATATCTTGTAAAAATGGTTTGATCACAGGTGTGCCTAACTGCTGCATTTCGGCAAATACAGCGGAGAGTAATTGATTAATTTGATTTGGGTCAATTTTTTGATTCACACCTACACTCATGGCTTTTTGAAATAACCAAGTTACACTTAAACTCGGTTGATAGGGTTGGAGAATTGCTAAAGATTGGGCAGATAATTGATCTGTTTTTAATGCTGCTTCAATTCCGAAAGTTAACCTGTGTAAATGACGCACCATAGCTCCAAAACCGCCAAAGCTTAAAGGAGATTGATTACCGCTACTATCTCCCACAGGCAAAATTCGATTCCAAGGGGTTTGCAGAGGACTTTGACGATAGCTAGGAAAGAAACCAAACAGCGCCCTTTGAAAATTTAGGCGATTAATTTCCACACCTTGATATTCTGGTAACAGGCGTAAATATTCATCAAATAAAGTTTCTAAACTCAACCTTTCTGGATCTGCATCCATATAAGTAAATAGATAAGTGGTTCTCCCATCTTTAGCTGGAAAAGCTTCCCAAAAATATTGACATTGATTTTCCAAAGGCATGAAAGATAACAACAAGTCACCTGAGTTATTTTCCGGAAATCCTTTAGCACAACTTCCCACAACTAAACAAAGTGCATCTGGTTTTTTTCCTTGACGCGCTTGTTGACTAATTGGGGAAAGATTTCCCATAGCATCTAGTAACAATTTCGCGGTAAATTGATTGTTTACTATCACTCCATTCGGGTGAACTACGGCATCACTAAATGGTGTATTTTCAAATAATATTCCCCCAGCATTAAGAAAGCGAATTTTTAACGTTTCCAGTAGATAAATAGGATTTACACCAATGTTTAGAACATCTTCTACCCAAACTTCTGTACCGCCTTGAAAACTGACTCGTGCGGGGTTATATTTAGTTGCAATAGCTGTTTCTAATTCCTGTTCTGTCAGCAATTCCAATTCCCGAAATACTTCTAACTCTTTGCGGGAAATATTCCATTCCTGTTCTCTTCCTCGCAAAATTCCCCTTTCTAGTAAGGCTACCTGCACACCGCGTACAGCTAAAGCGCAGCCGATTAAAATTCCCAAAGTTCCACCGCAGATAATCACATCGAATTTCACAGAGTCTAAATTCTCTGAATTTTCTTTAACTACGTTGGGTATGGGTGCGTTATCAGTTCGCAGGGATGTTAATATAGTGTCAGTGCGACGCAAAGCGCCTAAAACATCGCCTGGTAGTTGGGAAAGAATTTCTTCAGTGAGTGACATAATTTATGTAGATGAAACCATCCTATATTCAAAGTTTATGGCAAGGTGGATATTATTAGTGACAATAAATTAATTTGCAGGAAAGTCTCATGAACCGTTCCCAGATAGTGGCGATAATTACAGGTGCATTTTCTATACTTTTAGCTATTGCTTACCTGATAGTTGTCCAAATTATTGATTATCGAGATATGAAACCAGCGCCCATTAGCCAAATCAACCCACAAGTAATCATTGCAGAAGGTAACTTTTCTAATTTGCAACTTGACATAATTACTAAAAGGTGATTTGTCAGGTTTAGATCCATCCCCTACTTCTTAAAGAAGTAGGGGATCTTGTTTTTTAATCCATAGACTGAAAACAATAGTTATTATTTAATAATCCAATCCATTGAATTATAAGAATTCTTTACACAAAATATTGTGGATTTATCTAATTAAACAATTCCTTTTTGGTACAGATAACGGTAAGCTATTTCTAACAATATTAAATAAAGATAAATTTTCATTATTGGTCATGACTAGGTTGATAGGGATCAACGCTAGTTAATGTAGTTTCTTTAAGTTTTGCTGCAAACTATAGAGGTAATTGAATGACTCAGTATTTATTGGATACTGTTTGGCTGATTCCTGTTTATGCTTTAATCGGTGGGCTTTTAGCCATACCTTGGTCGCCGGGAATCATTCGCAAAACGGGGCCTAGACCAGCGGGATATGTGAATGTGGTCATGACCTTTTTCGCGTTTTTTCATGCTGTCTTGGCTTTCCCAGCAACTTGGAATCATCCAGCTAAAGAGGTATTTATACCTTGGTTATCTACAGCAGGTTTACACCTGACTATTAATTTAGAACTTTCATCCGTCAGTATCGGGGCGTTAATTATTATTACTGGCTTGAACTTGCTGGCGCAGATATACGCTATTGGTTACATGGAAATGGACTGGGGTTGGGGACGCTTCTTTTCCTTATTGGGTTTATTTGAAGCTGGTCTGTGTTCTTTAGTTTTGTGTAACGATTTATTTTTCAGTTATGTAATTCTGGAAATCCTTACCTTGGGAACTTACTTATTAGTAGGTTTGTGGTTTAGTCAGCCCTTGGTAGTCACTGGGGCGCGAGATGCTTTTCTGACTAAACGAGTGGGAGACTTATTTTTACTAATGGGTGTCTTGGGACTTTGGACACTTTCAGGAACTTGGAATTATACAGAGTTGACTGCATGGGCGGCTACTGCTAATGTTGACCCCACAATTATTACCTTAGTCTGTTTTGGGTTGATTGCTGGACCTATGGGTAAATGCGCTCAGTTTCCCTTGCACCTGTGGTTAGATGAGGCAATGGAGGGACCTGTACCCAGTACAATTTTGCGGAGTTCAGTGGTAGTTGCCAGTGGGGCATGGGTGCTAATTAAATTGCAACCTGTGTTTAGTTTGTCCCCTGTAGCCTCTTCGGCGATAGTTGCTATTGGTGCAGTTACAGCTATTGGTGGTGCATTAATTGCGATCGCTCAAATTGACATTAAACGCTGTTTATCCTATTCTGTCAGTGTTTACATGGGGTTTATATTTATTGCCGTAGGTACACAGCAAAATGAAGCCGCGCTATTATTAGTCCTCACCCATGCCCTCGCTGCTGCATTATTAGTGATGAGTACCGGAGGAATAGTTTGGAATAGTGTTACCCAAGATGTTACCCAACTTGGTGGATTGTGGTCACGTCGTCCCATGTCCGGTTTAGCCTTCATTATAGGGACATTGGGTTTAATTGGTTTTCCCCCTTTAGGTAGTTTTTGGGGGTTGTTTAAATTAGCTGATGGTTTATGGGCAACACACCCGATTTTAGTAGGAATAGTTATTGTTGTTAATGCCTTAACTACATTTAGTTTAACTAGACAATTTGGTTTAATTTTCGGTGGTAAACCCAAACAAATGAGTGAACGTTCTCCCGAAGCTATTTGGTTGATGGTTTTACCAATGATGATTTTATCGGGCTTTGTTTTACACCTACCTTTAGTGTTGCAAAGTTTATCATTACTTCCCGACTGGGCAACATTAAATAAAGATGTGGCACTGCTATTAATTTGGTCAAGTATTTTCGGTTGCAGTATTAGCAGCATCATCTATTTGGGCAATATTTCCAAACCAATTCGTTTGCCCTGGCAAGGTTTACAAGATTTATTTGCTTACGATTTTTATACACCTAAATTGTATAAAATCACCATTATTTTCGGCGTTGCTCAACTTTCCAAATTTGCCGATATGCTGGATAGATTTGTAGTTGATGGAATTGTCAACTTTGTG
The DNA here is from genome assembly GCA_031376645.1 of Dolichospermum sp. OTE_75_concoct_329_sub. Lineage (GTDB taxonomy): Bacteria > Cyanobacteriota > Cyanobacteriia > Cyanobacteriales > Nostocaceae > Dolichospermum. The sequence continues at coordinate 17,679 of JANMEE010000193.1, forward strand.
GGTTTATCATCTCTCTTAAGTGGTGAAGGGTTGAAATATAGTAACAATGGACAAACTCAATCTTATGCCTTAACAGTCCTTTTAGGAGTTGGTTTTTTAGGTGCTTGGGTGACATGGCCTTTCTGGGGAACTCAACTTATAGATTTAGTTTTTTAAATATAGACGATTGAAATTACTGATAATAATCTAAAATGATGATTATCATCTCAATTATCTATGTGGGTAATCCAATGATTAACAAACGCCTTTCTCGCAGAAATTTACTCCAATTAGGGACAGGGGTAATTAGTGCAGGAGTTGCTGTAGGAGTCTCTTCCTATCTAGCTACACCCGAACCAGCCGTAGCCAAAAACCTTCTCAACCCTGACGAAGCACTAAAAGCATTACTAGATGGTAATGATAGATTTGTCAAACAAAAGCGTCGCTATAAAAATCAAGGTTCTGCGCGATTAAAAGAAGTTGCAAAAGGACAAAACCCCTTTGCTTCTATCTTAGGTTGTGCAGATTCTAGAGTACCCGGAGAAATAGTTTTTGATCAGGGTTTAGGCGATTTATTTGTTTGTCGAGTTGCTGGTAATATTGCCACACCAGAAGAAATTGGTAGCCTAGAATTTGGCAGTTTAGTATTAGGCTCAAAAGTGATTATGGTATTAGGCCATGAAAGGTGTGGTGCTGTAGATGCTACAATTAAAGGCGCACAAGTACCAGGTCAAATTGGTAGATTATTAGCGGCAATTAAGCCCGGTGTCGAAAAATCTCAAGGTCAACCAGGAGATAGATTAGAAAACGCCTCCAAAGCTAACATTTTGGTGCAAATCGAAAAATTAAAAGCATCACCGGTTCTAGCTGAATTAATCGCCGCCAATAAACTCAAAATAGTTGGTGGTTATTACGATTTAGATACTGGTAAAGTTAGTTTAGTTAGTTAATTCACTTACATCAATTTGTAATTGGTAATAAATTACCAATTATAAATTACAGATCACAAATTGCAAATTACAAATTAATAAATATGTTGAGTGTTTTAATTTGGCTACCAATTATATCCGCTATAATTATCGGTTTTTATCCAGCAAAAGACGTTCCCGCGAGCCGAATTCGGTTAGCATCTTTAACCGTCACAGGTTTAGTTTTGCTGTGGAATATTTTCATTTTGCTGAAGTTTGATATCAGCAATCCAGGGATGCAATTCACAGAATATCTACCTTGGAATGAAACATTAGGTTTGAGTTATCAATTAGGAGTTGATGGATTATCAATATTAATGTTGTTATTAAATAGCTTCCTGTCTTGGATTGCTATTTACAGCAGCAGCAAAGATACAGAACGCCCTCGGTTATTTTATTCCCTGATTTTGTTGGTTAGTGGTGGTGCTGCTGGTGCTTTCTTATCAGAAAATTTACTCCTGTTCTTCCTGTTTTATGAATTGGAATTAATTCCCTTTTATTTACTAATTTCCATTTGGGGAGGAGAAAAACGGGCTTATGCAGGGATGAAATTCCTGATTTATACGGCTATTTCTGGCGCGTTTATTTTAGCCACATTTTTAGGAATGGTGTGGTTAACAGGTTCTCGTAGTTTTGCCTTTGATGCTGTAGCTACTCAAAATATTTCTGCGGGAATGCAATTAGTATTATTAGCAGGAATAGTTTTAGGTTTTGGTATCAAGATTCCGTTAATTCCTTTCCATACTTGGCTACCAGATGCTTATGTTGAAGCTTCCACACCTATCGCTATTTTGCTAGGTGGAGTATTAGCAAAACTGGGAACTTATGGATTATTGCGATTTGGGTTGGGAATGTTTCCCCAAACTTGGCATATTATCGCCCCAAATTTAGCAATTTGGGGGGCAATTAGCGCGATTTATGGGGCAATTGTAGCGATATCGCAAACAGACATAAAACGCATGGTAGCATATAGTTCTATCGGACACATGGGCTATATTTTACTAGCAGCCGCAGCAGCCACACCATTATCATTAGTTGGTGCAGTTTCTCAGATGTTTAGTCATGGAATTATCTTGGCTATTCTCTTCCATTTAGTTGGAGTTATTGAAACCAAAGTTGGCACAAGAGAATTAGACAAACTGAATGGTTTAATGAGTCCTATTCGCGGTTTACCATTAATTAGTGCTTTACTAGTTTTAAGTGGTATGGCTAGTGCAGGTATTCCTGGTTTAACAGGTTTCATTGCCGAATTTATTTCCTTTCAAGGCAGTTTTTCAACCTTTCCCATTCCCACACTTTTATGTGTAGTTGCATCTGGTTTAACCGCAGTTTATTTTGTTATTCTTCTCAACCGCACCTGTTTTGGTAAACTGCAAAACGACTTAGCTTATTATCCTAAAGTATTTTGGGCGGAAAAAATCCCTGCCTTAATTTTAGCATCTCTAATTCTTTTCTTAGGAGTACAACCTGTTTGGTTAGTGCGTTGGAGTGAAACTACAACTACCGCAATGGTAGCGGTAATTCCTACTACAGAAAAGACTGTAATTGCCTTGAAGTAATTATCGAAAATCATGAGGGTTTAGCTTTTGCTTTACCCCTACAATTTCTAAAAAAATCTTTTCCACAATCAAAACATTTATTAATCAACAAAAAATATTATGGTACAAACTTCAGAAAAACAAACTACCAAAATTCCCCCTTCTAAACACGAATTTGCAGAAATTATTCATCGCTTAGAAGCTGGTGGTTCAATGTTGCCAGATACACCAGAAAATTTAATGCAAATTATCGGTATTTATAAAGCTTATGCTGTACCGATGGATTTCTATTGGCGAGATTTACTTTACATTGCTGAACAAGTATTTTTAAATCCTTTACCAGTTTTTAAATATTTCTTACCCCAAGAATATTTAGACTTACATAATCATTATGCTGGTGATGATGCTGATTTAAGAATTTGGCGGGGTGTAGCTACGGCACATCCTGAACTTTTGGCATTTATGGAAAAAGGTGAAACTGGAAAAATGCCCAAGATTTTCCATCATTTATTCCATGACAGAATCAATATGGAATTTGCAGAAGCTTGTATGCAAGCAATGCTATGGCATCGCAAAATGTACGCCCCAGTTAACCAATTTGATGCTTATTTAGATTCAGACGAATATAAGGCCAATGCGGATAAGGCCATTAAGGCTTATTTTCGGAAAAATCCTTTAATGTCAGGACTCTATAAACTGTTTCCTGATATGTTCTTGGAACAGTGTCGGATGATGTCCTATTATTCTAATCTAGGACTTTTCTGGGAAGTCATGGCACCTGTATTTTTTGAAATGTCAGATATTTATGATGAAGGTGGTTTTAAAGGTGTCCCTGATGCCATGGATTTTCTCGTAAATGGCATATTTGCAATTGCTGGTCGTCCGATTTATCATCATGTTTATATTGATGGTGAATGTTATGAAATTATCCCCAAGTCTAAAGGTTTTACCTGGCTATATGAAGCAGCATTACCCTATGTAGAAGCTGTTTTTTATCGTACAGCCCCATTTAGAGGCACAAAGTCTTATAATGCCCAAGCTGGACAAGTTCCAGAAGATCAAAAAGACTTCCATTATGGGATTCTTTATGCTGATGTATTTCCTGTTGGGACAGCAGGTATTCCTCCCACGTTATTAATGCAAGATATGTTGCACTTTTTGCCTCAATATCTTGTTGATTATTATCAAGAATATTGTCGGGGAGAAGAGGATATTTTGATTCAATTGGGAATTACTTTCCAGCGTTCCATGTATAACGTCACATCTGCGGTAATTCAAGCTTTGAGAACGGCTCTTTTATATCCTTTAGATGATGAAAATCCGAAGCATTTACAAGCAAATCGGGAATTTTTCGAAATGCAGCTAAATCGCTTTACTCGCGCTGATTATAATATGCGTGATGCTGCAAGGTTACGGGATATTCAAAGACAGGACTATAGATGATCCCCCCTAACCCCCCTTAAAAAAGCTATCCGTTACCCACAACTTTCTTAACATAAAATTTGACAAAAGCCAGAAATTGTGTATTCTATATGCCAAGACCCACAAGCAAGCTAAAGTCAGTAAATGAAACAGTGGATAATAGAAGAACTAGAAAGAAGCGAATTAGGGGATAAAAGAAGAAGCAAACGGTTAATCAAAATAGTCAAGAATTTAAGTGAAAACCCAGAAGCTAGTGTACCTCAATCTCAAGCCAGTGAAACATGGGCGGAAACTAAAGCTAATTATGACTTTTGGGATTAATCTTACATCAAACCATCCATGATTAAACAGGGACATATTGATGCAACGGTAGAGCGAATTGCCAAGCATCCAATAGTTTTGGCAATACAAGATACCACAGAACTAAACTAGACTAGTACAGTACGGCGTAAGTTAATGAACCATTTCGAATGTGTGAAAAGCTTATCCTGTATTCATTCTAAATTCTTAATTCTTAATTCCGCCTTGCGGTACTAGCCATAAAGCCTTATCAGAAGCAGGATATTTAGACAGTAAATATGCTACAGGGTTAAAAGTCCACTCTATCTTCACAGCAAAACACTTTTTAAACAGCCTCTAAGTATCTGTGTAATATTTTGTTACCTTTTTCCTAATTTCCAATCTTCACCACCTGGTAATTGAATTAAAATTTCTGTAATAACTTTGGGCAATTCTTTAACAGAATGTGCATAAGTTAAATGTAGAAATTTCAAAGCAGTGAAAATTATTTGATTGTTATCTACTATTTCTGTTAATTGAAATTCATTGTAGATGCCATTGAGAACTTCCACGCTTGCATCTCCTACCGCTAATGTAATTTCTTCTTCTATCCAACTATCCCATTCATCTTGATTAATATAATAAGATTTCTTATTATCTTTGAGATTAATTTTTTTGATTTCTATAAGAGAATTACGAATAGAGGCAGACCAAGAATTTGTTAATCTTTGTTCTATTTGATTTTTAATTAAATGAATTAGTAAAATTCTTAAAAATGCTTGAATATTGCGTAAAATAGCTTGTTTGCTCATTCCCTCTAACTCGTCAACAATTACCAAAGCATCTGTATAACGTCCTTCTAGAATACTATTTCTTAAGTCTATTAATTCTTGTGTCATTTCTCTTAACCTCTCAGGCTAACCAGCTTGTATTAATATAACAAAAAAACTCAGGAATTAATTAAGAGAACTCCATAGAATGATTAATCCTGTTTTCATGTCATTCCCCTGAAGAGGGGAATCCAGAAATTATTTATGTTCCATAAGACAATCTGGATTCCCGCAAAAGCGGGAAATTTACGCGGGTTACTTTGCGGCTACAGTCCTGCCGAGATAGCGGAGAGACTGAATAAGAATGTTAAAGGTGTCGAAGTAGACCTTTTCAATACTTTATACAAGTATGTAAAAAATCTTGTAGATAAATGTGATGAAAAGGTAGAAAATTTGAGAACTATTGTATTCTTCAGAATTTAATTGAGATTGAGAATAAGGGTTTGGCAATAAAAATAGCTCTTGGTCGAATTTGTGGCACTCCATAGGCTGCTGATTCTAGAATTGCCACAGAAATTCATAACGCCCTAATTTTGGCTTTTTTTGCTTTTTGGTAGGATTATGCTCATCCTCGTTCGAGAAAACAGAAAGTTGTGTTCCTTGCATTCGATTAATTTTTAATTGTAATTTTTAATTGGTATTCACCTTTGCGCCATTAGGAATATCTAACTCAATAGTTGGACCCCTGTCTATAACTTCAATATCCCATTGTCCACGACTAGAGGATTCAAAAGCTACATAACGCCCGTCAGGACTGATACTAGGATTTCTCACCCAGCCACGATAGGTGGGGGTAAGAAGTTGTGACTGTTGAGAAGCACGATCATAAAGCGCAACTACAGGTCTACCCTGATCACTAGTAATGTAACAAACGTAGCGTCCTGTATAACTTAGACTAGGACTTTCTGCAACTACTGATTGTCGGTTTAATCCCGGTGTAGGAATAAAAGTTTGATTTTCTAAATCGTATATTAATAACTGCTGATAACGAGAACGATTGGATATAAAAGCCAAAAAACGGCCATTTCCACTGATTGCAGGTTGTTCTTCAGTATATCGGCTATTAAGAGAAGTCACTCCCATAGGGATATTATCAGCAGTACAAGATATCAGTAAACTTGTCAGCCCAAAAATTAGGCTCCAATAAATTGACTTTTGGAGCCAGAACCTAAGTGTAAATGTTTTCACATTACTGTTTTCCGTCGTCCACCCCAAATGTTTTAAATGTCGTCATCAAAATCAGAATTATCTGGCTTGTTAATGGGATTGTATGGCACATAGTCAGTTGGGATGGCCTCATCATCATCCTGTCTTCTAGGAGAAACTGAATCTCTAGGTGGACGACGTTTTCTCGGTCTAGGGGTAGGAGCAACATCATCCTCACGGCTTTCTGGGCGTTGAGGGCGATTATTGCCGCTATTACCACTATTATTGCGACGTGATGGTTTTCTTACTTCATCTTGGGAATTTGAACTTTCCCAATCATCAACTTGTCTGGGAGCAGAACCCCAATTTTCATCTTCATAACTTCCACTGGGGGGATTGACTGAACGCCCAGAATTGGAACGACGCTTTCTTTCTCCTGAATCTGGTTTTTCTCTGGTACGTGCGTTTGCTGAACTTCGTTGTGGTTGCTCTGTATCTTCGCCACGCTGCGCTCCGTAATAGTCATCACGGGGAGAACGTTCATCTCGACTACCGCGAATTCTGGCACGTGGAGGGGCTTCCTCTTCTTCTTCATAAGGTAATGGCTCTAAATCCGCATCCATCTCCGCTTGATAATTTCGCCGCTCAGAATAGGAATATTTTCTGCTGACTTCTCGCTCATCGTCCACAATGGGAGTATTCCGTTTTGCTTGTTGAGTAGCAATACTCCGCAGACGAATACTTTCAACCGCAAAAAATACCGTAGAACCTACTAATAATAACTGACCAAATTGCAAAATTGGATCAAGTCGCCACCCTTGGAAGACAAGAATAAAGCCGCACAATAAACCAACCGCTGCAAAAAAGATGTCTTGATCTCTTGACAGTTCTGGACGGACAGAACGCAGAAAATATAATGCTGCTCCAGCTACAGCCAGAAAAATTCCCAGAATACTGGCGGAGTTCGCTCCAAAATTGACCTGAGCCAGAACACTGGCTGAGTTCAGCCCAAAATTAACCATTGGTGTTTTCCTAATATCAAATCTATATTAACGAGTTACACTTACTATCACTATTTTAAACCAGTCATAATATTGTAGAAAAAGAATACTGGAGTCCAGAAGTGCGGGAGAAAGGAGAAGAAAATTCTTCCCCAGTCTCTAACCCCTAGTCCCCAGCCCCCAAAAATTAAAACCGTTGGATTTTATCTTTTTGGCTAATGAAAATTAGACCAATAGTAGCAGGGATAACGACAATCGCAGTTCCCCAAACCAGACTCCAAAGAAAATTTGCTAAAGAGGGTGTCATAGTTCTCAACCTTTTTTTACACAGTTTATTCCCATTTTAATCTTGGATTACTTTCTTGGAAAGTAATCCAAGATTATCTATCTAACTTGGGATCTACTTGATTGATGATCCCAAGTCAATAACTTTGTTTTTCTATTCTCACAAGAAAATGACACCATTTCGTTAAAATTAAAGAAAGAATCCGTTACAAAGCTGAAAAGTTTTGGATTTTCTCACAAATAGTAGCTAAAAAACATGACTGGTGTTAATTTGACGGCTTGGATTCTTGGTCCGGTTTTGGGAGTGATGACGTTTTTATTTATTTTCCGGATTATTCTGACGTGGTATCCCCAAATCAATCTCAATCGTCTGCCTTTTAGTCTAATAGCCTGGCCGACCGAACCGTTTTTAATCCCGTTGCGGAAGTTAGTTCAACCTATTGGTGGTGTAGATATTACCCCGATTATTTTGGTAGCAATTTTCAGTTTTATCCGAGAAATTTTACTAGGTCAGCAAGGCTTACTTACCATGTTATCTCGGACTAATTAAGAGTCACCGAGTCAGGAGTCACCGAGGAAAAAACGCTAACCTAATGACTAATGACTAATGACTAATAACCCATTACAGCATTTTCATGTCCTGGACAAAGCTGGTGTAAATATTACCCGCTAAAAATTGTGGGTTTTCCATAATTTTTTGATGAAAGGGAATGGTTGTAGGAACTCCAGTAATGGCACATTCTCGCAATGCCCGTTTCATCCGGGTAATAGCGGTAGCTCTGTCTGGTCCCCAAACAATTAATTTACCAATGAGGGAGTCGTAATAAGGGGGAATTTGGTAATCTGTGTATACGTGGGAATCAATCCGCACGCCTGGTCCTCCTGGTGGAAGATAACCGCTAATTCTACCGGGGGCTGGGCGAAAATCATGATCTGGATCTTCAGCGTTAATCCGACATTCTATGGAATGTCCTCTCAGAACCACTTCCTTTTGTGTCAGCTTTAGTCTTTCACCTTGAGCAATGCGAATTTGTTCAACTACTAAGTCTATACCAGTAATCATTTCTGTCACTGGGTGTTCAACTTGTATTCGGGTGTTCATTTCCATGAAATAGAATTTACCAAATTTATCCAGAAGAAACTCAATAGTTCCTGCGCCGGTGTAGTTAATAAACTGAGCAGCTTTGACAGCAGCTTTTCCCATTTTTTGGCGTAAGTCTGGGTCAAGGGCAGGACTAGGCGCTTCTTCTAGGAGTTTTTGGTTACGACGCTGAATTGAACAATCTCTTTCTCCTAAATGGATAACGTTACCGTAGTTATCCGCTAAAATCTGAAATTCAATATGCCGGGGACGTTCGATAAATTTTTCTATATAAACGCCTGCGTTACCAAAAGCTGCTCCTGCTTCCCCTCTGGCTGCGAAGAAAAGTTTAACAAATTCGTCTTCGTGGTGAACAAGCCGCATTCCTCGGCCACCACCACCTGCGGTAGCTTTAATCATTACAGGATAACCAATTTTTTTGGCGATCGCTAATCCTTCTTGTTCTGATTCTACTAACCCTTCACTACCGGGAACTGTGGGGACACCTGCCTTTTGCATTGTTTCTTTAGCGGTGGACTTGTCCCCCATTAATCTGATAGATTCGGGACCTGGACCAATAAAAGCAATGTGATGATCTGCACAAATTTCAGCAAATCTGGCATTTTCTGATAAAAAACCATATCCAGGATGGATGGCACTGGTATGGGTCGTTAATGCAGCAGCAATAATATTGGGAATATTCAAATAACTTTTACTGCTGGCAGGTTCACCAATGCAAACGGCCTCATCGGCAAGTTGGACGTGGAGAGCGTTTCTGTCAACAGTGGAGTGAACGGCTACTGTAGCAATTCCCATTTCTTCACAGGCGCGGAGAATGCGAAGGGCTATTTCTCCTCGATTGGCAATTAATATTTTGTCAAATTTCATTTTCTAGTTGCGATATCAGTACCAGTAGATTGATATTTTCTCCCATCCTGTTGACATAAAGCTGTTGCATTACTGTAAATCGTGACAGGAGATCCCCAAACATAATTTTTAGCAGACTATTAGATGATCTGGCATCTTTGCTAGACCTTTTAATATCACCTGTGCTGTAACTATATTTCTGTCAGTCTCATACCTATTCAAAAAATATTTGGGAAATATTTGGAAAATATTGTTTTTGATCAATTCTTTCATGCTATGATATAATCTGTGTTGAAACCAAACCGTGCGGATGTGGCGGAATTGGTATACGCGCACGCTTGAGGTGCGTGTGGGCATAGCCCTTGCGAGTTCGAGTCTCGCCATCCGCATTTTGTTAGATGTAATTTACCCGCTGCTATGTCAGAAAAATGACTATAGCAGCGGGTTTACATTTATAAATAGTAATTAACATTCTTTTTCTTAATTTTGAGTAAGCGATCGCTTCGCTTGTCAGCAAGCCTTAATTTGTTATTTGTAAAACCTTACTGGTTATTACATCAATAATTGTATAAAAGCATTTACAGCATCATATTGATCTGCCATACGTGAATAAAACTCTAGCGATCGCAAATCCAATTCTGGCAACAATTCACTTTTACTTACCAACTCATATCCTGTAGAACGCAAACAATAAACTGAAATTACACCATCTTGCCAAAACCAAACCTCTGAAACTCCCACTCGACGATAAATTTCTAAGGTATCAATTCCTCCACTAGTAACAATAACCTCAATGGCCAAATCTGGAACTGATTTGCGTGTACCTAAACAATAAGACTCATCTGGTTCTTTACGTGCGCCTAATTCTTTCATACCAATGGTGGTACTACCACGCCCATAAAAACGGATATTTTTTGTCCGCATATAAATTTCTAAAAGCTGACCTAAAGTATTTCTAGGTTCTTCATGGGCATCAGATAAAGGAACCATAATTTCTAAACATCCATCTAAATAAGTTAAACGCGCTCCGGTTTGGGCTAAATCTGTATCTAATTTTTCTAGAGTCTCATAAGTCACGTTTGATAATAAAGCTCTAGTTTGATTTAATTCAATTTTTGAAGTTGCGACAACCATTTGATTTACCTTTTACCTAACTATTTATAATATAGCAATTTGTTTACCGATTCTCTGTATCTATTTCTCTTTTCCAAATTAAATTTATTGCCTTTTTGATAATTTCCTCTCGTTGGACTAATTGGCTTAATTCTTCTGCTTCGTATTTACCTTCAAAAGCTTCAATTGCTGCTTTTTCCAATGCTAAATCATAAGCATCTTCTAGGGTTACAGCTAATTCTTCGGCACTAATATAAGTTCCTTTTGCTTTTTCACGAGAATTAGTGCGTTGAATTTGCTTGACACAATTGTGAATAGAAAGATTCCAAGACCTAGTGGTGCGATTTTCAGCAGATTGTTTAATCAGATGTAGAAGTAAAATGATGCCATAGCTAAATATTTTATTCAGTTTATCGGATTTGCTCATTTCTTCTAATTCTTCTACAATTAACAGAGCTTCTGTTATATTATTTTCATACAGAAGTTCTTTGAGGGTAATCAGTTCTTCCATTTATTTTTTCCCTTTTCAATTAATTCCGAGTAATTATTCCCAAAGCCAAGCAAATAATTCTCCCACAGTCAATTGTAGCTCATTTGCAAAGGTGGGGACAATTAATACTTGTTGTGGTTCATCGAATATTTGGGGAAGTTGGTTAGGCATAAAAATCAATACTGTTTGATCACCTGGATCTATCAACCAACCTAATTGAGTACCATGATGGAGACAGTGGAGAATATTTTTTGTTACCTTAGTTTGACTTTGATCTGGTGATAGGATTTCAATTGTCCAATCAGGTGCTAAATTAAAGGCATTAGCTACACTGCCATTCTCTTTCCGAGGAATCCGATCCCAAACAAATACAGATACATCGGGAACTATAGAACGTCCACCAAAAGTACATCTTAGTTCTGGATAAACGCGAGCAATTTTCTGTGGTTTTACGACTGCATTAACTGTGATGATTAGTTCACCTTGAACTGTGCTATGTTCACCTTGAGGCATAGGTTTTTGAATAATTTGATTGTCAATATATTCACTAGCAGGTTTGGTTTCTGGTAGTTTCAGAAACTCCACTAAGGTTAAAGGTTTGGTTAGTGCTTGTAACATGATATCTCTTCTCCACTATCAGGACTGGTGAAGCACGGAAAAATTCTCATCTCCATTGCTATTATAAAAGACTTACGGTTTAGAATACCGATAAAACTGTCTGATAGCGTAGTGTGGCGCAAGCCATATCAGGATGTCCCCTAGTGTGTTAATTCTGTGAATCCTTTAGCCATAAGACTTCATGCAGGTTCTGTGTCATAAATATTCGCGGATTTAAGGTTTCGTCTTTGGGAGAGCATGGAAGAACCAAAAATAGATTCAGTCCAAGAAATAACATCTA
>JANMEE010000154.1:0-53269 GCA_031376645.1 Dolichospermum sp. OTE_75_concoct_329_sub
AAGTTAAAAGTTTATTAGAACAAATCATTAGACATCTTTTATTGTTACAATATTGGGCTAATGAATATGATAGAAATAAAAATCATTGGCGTTCTGAAATTAGAAGTTTTCGAGTCCAGTTAAAAGATAGATTGACATCTAATTTGTATAATTATTTGCTTTCTATTTTTGCAACCATTTATGAGGATGCTTTGGGGTATGTACAGGAAAAAACAGGTTTTACTGTGAATTTTCCCGCAGAATGCCCTTATTCTCTGGAAGAAGTTGTAGATATTAATTATTTACCTAATTGAGTTAGAGAAATAATTACAAAATAATCAAAAGGGTAATATCAAGACTGCACAAAATTCTAAAATCAATTAATTGACACATCTGCGTTTATCCGCGTACCCAACGGGCAAGCAAGCTACATCCGCGTTAAATTGTCTTTCAAATATTATGCAGCTTCATATTAATTTGCTATCAAAACTGACAAAATTTAAATTAACCCCAGTTCTCGTTTAAGTAAATTAATTGATTGACTACCGATATAGTTTTCACAGCGAACCAGTTTAGGTGGACGAATTAGATCATCTAAAACTGTTTGCATAGCTGCTTGTGCTGTAGAATAGCTAACTTGATCAGTACAAAAGATGATTTCCGAGCGTTTAACAATAGCGTGTAGTTTGTAAGCATCCTTGGGTTGAGCCGTCATAACCAATAATTCATCCCCCCGTAAACCGTGAAGAATGACTTCTGTAGCTCGAAGAATACCGGAGCTGAGGCTAACTATCCCTATACAACTAGATTTAGCTAGGTTTTTAACTACAGTCATTTCTTTGGCATAGTCGTGAATATCTAGGGGAATGACACGGACAGCTTTGGGTGCAGCGATCGCTTCCACTTCTCCGATAAAATAACGACTGGTAACTAATGTGGCCGAAGTAGTTTGATCTAGTACCCCGATAAGTTCTTCCATTGCTACTAGCTGAACTGGGATTTGCAGGGATTCTTCCAATTCATCAATCATTAATTCCCCAGCCCCAATATCTTGAGATGGTGTTACTACTAACACTCTGGCACTACAACGCAAACGCCAGTCAACTTCTGCTAAAAAGAGTTCCCGGGCTTGATTGAGAGAACAGCCTTGACCTAATAATTCATCTAGTGCCTGTTGCACTACCTTATAGGCTTCAGGATGCTGTTTAAGCATGGGAGATTGAGATTTACTTCCTCCCTCATGTCCTTGGGCGCGGACATAGATTCCTGAACCTGCTAGACTTTCAACAAATCCTTCTTCCTCCAATTGGCGGTAAACTTTGCTGATGGTGTTGCGATGTAATCCCGTTTGCATTGCTAAAGCCCTGGTACTAGGCAGTTTATATGCAGGTGAATACTGCCCAGAAGCGATCGCAAATCGGATTTGATTAAACAGTTGATTAGATGCAGGAATTTCAGTATCTGGCTGAATACGGAATTGAATCATTACCAATTCTGCTCCACAAGACTTATACAAATGGTCATAATTTACCTCTTAAATATATGATTAATGAGTTAGTTTACTTTGAAAAATATTACCACAGAAGAATACAGCGGTCAGGAATTAGGAGTCAGAATGAAGGGGAGTCCCACAGATGGATAAATCGTAGTGCAAAAAAGTATTATTAACTCCTGCCTATTCTCTTACTAGTAGTCTGTCAAGAACTAATTGACGGGTTCATTCGTTGCCATTTTGATTCTTCCTTCTTCCTTCTTCCTTCTTCCTTCGTGTCCTTCGTGTCCTTCGTGGTTCGTTTCTTATCCGTCAAAATTTATTTGACAGACTACTAGTAGAGTCCGGAGTAAATGAACCATTCCAAATTTGTGAAAATCTCATGCTGTATTCATTCTAAATTCTAAATTCTAAATTCTTATGACAGAGCCAGCAATCCAGACTACAACAATTCAAATTCCCGAAGATACTCGGCAAATTGCCGCTTATTTGGCTAAACCAACAGCACCGGGTTCTTATCCAGGAATTGTCGTTTTACAGGAGATTTTTGGCGTTAACGTGCATATTCGGGATGTTACAGAACGAATTGCTAAACTGGGATATGTAGCGATGTCTTCGACGGGCTACGCCTACGCTCCAGCGCTGTTTCAGCGTCAAGCCCCTGGATTTGAAACTGGTTACACTTCCAAAGATGTGGAAATAGGCAGACAATACGCCGCTCAAACAACAGCATCAGAACTTCTAAGCGATATTCAAGCAGCTATTAACTACCTGAAAACTTTACCCGAAGTTAAACCAGATGGATTTGGCTGCATTGGCTTTTGTTTTGGTGGTCACGTCGCCTATCTAGCTGCTACTTTACCAGATATTAAAGCCACTGCGTCTTTTTACGGTGCGGGAATTACTAGTCGCACTCCCGGAGGTGGAAACCCGACTATTACGCGGACATCAGAGATTAAAGGCACTATGTACACCTTTTTTGGTCAAAAAGATGCGAGTATTCCTCCAGAACAGGTAGACGAGATTGCTGCCGAATTTGCAAAATCTCACATTTCTCATCGTCTGTTTCGCTACGATGGATCTGATCATGGATTTTTTTGTGACCGTCGTGCCAGTTATAATTCTAAAGCTGCGGCAGATGCTTGGGAACAAGTCCAAGAACTTTTTAGCCAACTGGGCTAACAACTGACCACTAACAACTAACAATTTATCTTCAAAAGTCATGAATTCCGAATTTCAACTTTCTCAAACAGCCAATGCATCTTTTTCAATGGACGATTTTGCCAAAGCACTGGAAAAACACGATTACCAATTTCAAAAGGGTCAAGTTGTTCGTGGCAAAGTGTTCCAAATTGACCATGATGGTGCTTATGTTGATATTGGTGGTAAATCATCTGCATTTCTTCCCCAAGATGAGGCTTCTTTGAGAGCAGGAACTGATTTGTCGGAACTGTTACCGATGAATGAGGAACTAGAGTTTTTGATTATTCGGGATCAAGATGCTGAAGGTCAAGTTACTATTTCTCGCAAACAATTGGAAGTTAAACAAATTTGGGAAAAACTGTTAGAAATACAGGAGAAGTCCCAAACTGTTCAAGTGCGAGTAACAGGTGTGAATAAAGGTGGTGTCACTGTTGATCTTCTGGGTCTACGGGGGTTTGTTCCGCGATCGCACCTTTCCGAACGTGATAACCTAGAAGCACTCAAAGGTCAAAATCTCACCGTTGGCTTTTTAGAAATTAATCGTGATAACAATAAACTCGTTCTTTCTCAGCGTTTAGCCGCTCGTTCTAGTAACTTCAGTTTATTAGAAATCGGTCAATTGATAGAAGGAAAAATCACAGGTATCAAACCTTTTGGTGTATTTGTAGATTTTAATGGTGTCAGCGCTTTACTACACATTAAACAAGTTAGCCAAAAATTCATTGACTCTTTAGAAAAAATCTTTCAAATCGGTCAACCAATTAAAGCTGTAATTATTGATTTAGATGAAGGTAAAGGTCGAGTTGCTATTTCTACCAGAGTTTTGGAAAACTTCCCCGGTGAAGTTGTGGAGAACTTTGCAGAAGTCATGGATTCAGCCGAAGCTCGTGCTAATCGTGCAGCTAATAAAACTGCTGAATAGGTAATTGGTAATTGGTGGTGCGGGCATCTTGCCCGCTATAATAGTATTAAATTAATATCAAACCACCACACCAAAAATCAAAATTATCTCCTCATAGATAGATGACTATGGATAATTTACCTGAAAATAACTCTAACTCCAAAGCAGGGGGCGGTTTCCCAGTAATTCAATACTGGGTAGAAAAAACTCTGTCACCACAAGGTTTAAAATTATGGCAAACTCTCAATCATAAAAGTGCGTGCTTATCCTGTGCTTGGGGTACAGGGGGACAAAAAGGCGGGTTTGTTAATGAAGCCGGAGAATATTTACAACGTTGTGCTAAAAGTGTAGAAGCGATCGCCGCAGAATTGCAACCAGGAATTAAACAAGATTTTTTTCAAAAATATAGTATTAGTGAATTACAACAACTGACTTCTCAAGAATGCGATAAATTAGGCAGATTAACTTATCCTCTCATTCTCAAATCAGGTTCATCCCATTATCAACGCATTAGCTGGGAAGAAGTTTATCAAATTGCAGAAAAAGCGTTTAGTTTAGCACCAGAACGAATTGCGAGTTATAGTTCTGGACGTTCATCAAATGAAGCCGCTTATTTATTGCAATTATTCATGCGTTCCCTTGGTAGTAATAATTTAGCAGATTGTTCAGATTTATGTCACGCCCCCTCAACCATAGGCCTAAAAAAAGTTTTTGGTTCTGGGACATCAATGGTAAGTTTAGAGGATTTAAAACATAGTGATTGTATCGTTTTAATTGGTTCTAATGCACCCGCAAATCATCCGCGCTTGATCAACGAATTAATCCAATTGCGGTCAAGAGGCGGTAAAGTAATTATTATTAACCCCCAAATTGAAATAGGTTTAGTTAAATTTGCTTCTCCTGCATTTCCCATCAAATCATTACTTACCGGAGGCTCAGATATATCTTCTTTATATTTACAACCGATTCCTGGTAGTGATGTGGCTTTATTTGTGGGTTTGCAAAAATCCCTCATTGAACAAAATTTAATTAAAACAGAATATCTCAAATCATATGCACAAAATTGGCGACAAATTTTAGATTATGCCAATAATACACCCTGGGATAATATTACCAATATCTGCGGATTATCTCCAGAAGAAATCACAGCTACAGCTTATCTAATTGGTAAATCAGAAAGTGTAGTATTTGCTTGGGCTATGGGAATAACTCAACAAAAAAATGGCGTAGATAATGTTTTTAGTATCGCAAATACAGCCTTAATTACAGGTAACGCTGGTAAAATTGGCGCGGGAACAATGCCCATTAGAGGACATTCTAACGTGCAAGGATTTGGTTCAATGGGTGTAACTGTAAACTTGCGGGAAGAAATCAAACAAGCACTATCGAAACTGTTAGGAAAACCTTTAAATGAAACACCTGGTTATCATACCCGTGATTTAATTACAGCAGCAGAATTAGGAAAAATAAATACACTATTTTGTTTAGGAGGAAATTTATATGCAGCTAATCCAGATTTACAACAAGCAAAACAAGCATTATCGGAAATAGAAACCATTTTTTATGTAGCGACAAAACCGAATTTAGGACATTTTCACGGATTAGGAAAAAACCAAACTTTAATTTTACCTGTTTTTAATCGGTTTGAAAATCCCCATAAAACTACAACAGAATCAGGTAATAACTTTGTGAGGTTAAATGATGAAGGTAAAAGTCATTTACAACCAGATAATTCTGATTTGATTTCTGAAGTGGAATTAATTACAGAAATTGCCTATCGTTTACATGATGAAATTCCAATTAATTGGCGTAAATTGCAAGATACAGTTTATGTAAGAGAATTAATTGCTAAAACCATTCCTGGTTATGAAAAAATAGGCACAATTGATCAAAATCAAGAAGAATTTACTATTAAAGGACGGATTTTTAAAGAACCTAAATTTCCTACATTTGATGGTAAAGCGCAGATGTTTGTTACACCTTTACCGCAATTAGTTTTACCGAATAAATCAGCTTTTGATATTGCAGAAAATCAGCCAGGAATTGTAGTAATATTGGGAACAGGACGCAGTTATGGACAACATAATACGGTAGTTTATCGTAATGAAGATAAATATCGCAATATACCCCATCGTTATTGTATACTAATGAATAGTTCGGATATTAAAAAAGCAGGATTTCAGGAACATCAACGAGTTATAGTTAAAGGAAATGCGGGAGAATTAGAGAATATTGAAATTATTTGTGGTGAAATTCGTGAAGGAGTAGCTTTTATGTTTTATCCTGAAGCTAACGTTTTATTTAAAGCAGAAATTGACCCAAAAAGCGGTACTCCTGCTTATAAAAGAGTTCCGGTTTTTGTTTATGTACGATAAAATAATTTTAGGGGGTTCCCTTTTTTTAAAGTCTTCTACCACTCCCTTCCCAGTCTAAGATTACCTATCTTCTTCCTTCTTCCTTCGTGTTCTTCGCTCCTTCGTGGTTCATTTAATCCAAATTATTCTATTGACACTCTGAGCTCTAAAGAGACGCAGATTCTATAGAGAGTTTCAGTCTATATCCCTCAGTTATCCCAGTTTCAGGCAGGGCCCCTTAATATTGGGTTCTTGCCCTGATTTCGTTTGCCCAAAAGGGCGAAATCATATCTGACAAGCGTATACTTTCCGAGAGTCCCCCGGTAGGTTTTTATGTCTTGTACTGACAACTCAATTATAACACAATATTGAAGGCGAATAAATTCACACGAGTCGGTTTTCCCCTTCGGTCTGAAGACGCGAAGCTCCCAACCTTCCCGTGTTCCTCTGGTGGGAAAACAGTTAAGTTATGCAACTGGCTCAAATCATTGATTTTTAGTCATTATAAAAAGCCCGTGACGAGGATTGAACTCGTGACCTCACCCTTACCAAGGGTGTGCTCTACCACTGAGCCACACGGGCGAAACTGGAACAAGAATTAAGATATATAACGCTGTGGTTTTTTTAGTACACAGCAGTTATAATTCCTAAAATCGTGGAAGGTGGGCCGAGCTGGATTTGAACCAGCGTAGGCGTAAACCAACGGATTTACAGTCCGTCTCCATTAACCACTCGGACATCGACCCGTTCTGTCCCACGCTTATCTATAATAGCAGCAGTCTCTAAGTTTGTCAATTGCAAAAAGAAAAGAAATTCTTAAAAGTCTGTATTCCTTACAGCAAGACAGTTTTCGAGATTTACTCTATCAGATCTCCCGTTTGTTGCAGAGAATGTAAGCGGTGGTAAATACCATTCTGACTTAAAAGTTCAGCATGACTACCAACTTCGGCAATTTTCCCTTTGTCGAGAACCACGATTTTATCTGCATCCCGCACGGTGCTGAGACGGTGAGCGATAATAATTGTGGTGCGAGTCCCCTGAATTGAGCGCATAGCTAATTGAATAGAACGCTCAGACTCGTAATCTAGACTAGAGGTAGCTTCGTCAAAAATCAGCACGTCTGGTTCTACCAACAACGCCCTCGCAATTCCTAACCGCTGTCTTTGTCCCCCCGATAACCTCACCCCACGTTCCCCCACAACGGTGTAATAACCGTGGGGTAGGTGTTCAACTACTTCATCAACTTTGGCGATTCTACAGGCTTCCTGCACCTGTTCAAAGGTTGCATTTGGTCTACCGTATTTGAGGTTATCTAAAATAGTTCCATTGAAAAGGTCTACTTCTTGGTGAACAATCGCTAATCTGCGCCTATACTTACCTACATCTAAGGTACAAATATCTTCACCATCAATTAAAATTTTTCCTGTTTGTGGTTCAAAATAGCGCAATAGCAACTTGATTAAAGTAGACTTACCAGAACCAGATTTTCCGACGAAAGCAATTGTTTGATATGGCTCAATTAACAAGTTGATATTTTGCAAAACTTGACGATTGCTATCATATCCAAAACTTATCTGCGAAAATTCCACTTTCCCAGTAAATTTATATGGTGATTCTGTCAGATTTACCTCTGCTAAAAGTCCATCTGTATCTCTTCCTGATGGCGTTTGCAAAAATTCATGAAATTGCATCATTGCTGAATATCTACGAGTAAAAAATTCTGCTAACTTAGTGATAGGTTCTAACTCTGCATAAGCCATACTTGAAAGAGTTAAGGTCATCACAAAATGACCCAGAGAAATTTTTCCATTGATAGTAGCAGCTAGAGTCAAACCGAGAATCATAAACACACAAAACTGAATTCCAGTTTTTTGGAAAGCAGCTAGGTTTGTATAACCTTGATGAAGACGATACATAACTACTGTGAATTCTCGATGTAACCTTTGCTTTTGTCGTTCTAGTTCTTGATTTTCCGTTGCATAAGCTTTAACAGTTTTGATATTAGTAATAATTTCTGAAGTGCGGCTTTCTGTGTTCTCCATATACTTATCCAGACGATTTTCACATAAAATTAATCGCTGCAATTTTCTCAAGCTAAAGCTCAAAATAAGTATACAAGAAATCATAAATATAACTGCAATTCTCCATTCAATAAAGGCAATAAATACAAATATTGCCACCACACGCAAAAGTTTAGGAATCAATTGTCCAGCAATTTCCGGATAAACCCAAGTGTGGTTAGACAGACCTCTGTTTACTCTTCCCGCAATCCTTCCAGGGTTATTTTCATCATAAAATTCCAGTGGTAAGGTGAGAATTTTAGCTATGGCTGCTTGACTTTGATCTCGACGCGCTTTTAAGGCTATACCCCAGTGAAACCAAACCGTTAACCAAGGCTGTGTAGGTACTTTCACAACCGTAACCATAAATATTAAACCAAGCAATACAGCCAAAGATAGAGTTTGATTAACTGGGTAATTGGTAATGTTTGATAAACTAACTATTACTCTTTCTACTGGTTTATCCAATGGTTGATTAGACAAAACATTTAAAATCTGTCCAATCGCATAAGGGACAACTAAATCAATAATATCGTAAATACCAGATGCAGTAATACTGAAAATACTCAGATTCCAGTAAGGACGAAAATAGTCGAGAATATTTCTAAATTTAACCATGATGTAGACTATCCCAATGCATGAAAATTAGCCGGGAATACTTATACTACATATATACTAAATATGAATTACAAAAAGCTCATCCCCTTTGGGGATTTAAAAATAAAAAATAAGAATCTGATTTTTAATTAGAGTGTAATTAGTTATAATGATGGAACAAATTCTAGCCGATACCGATATAATGCCACTGGTCGAGAACCTGCGGTAAAATAATCAGGATCTTGGGGAGAAAGGTAGACAGCGGTTACTTGATCTGCGGTAATGCTTGGAGAGGATGTAGAAAGTTTTTGATAAGCGGTGGTTGATTCTACAGAGTTAAAATAGGGACGAGAACCACCTTTAAATAATTGCTGAAAAACTTCTGTAGTTATGAATTGATCATCTGCTGTTGTTTCTGTAGCGCGAGCGGTGACAATAGAAATTAATTGCCGTTCACCACGCAAAAATGTAATTTGACGGTTGGGAGATTTAGGATCTACTTTGGATGATAATACAGCTTCATCTCCTAAATAAGCTCTGGTTAAATTCAAGCTATTAAATTCTCTGTCAGCTACTAATATTGATGCTTGATTTTGGAAATTACTAAGAATTTTTAAACCAGAATTAATTGGTTTAACTTTCACAAATTTAACTAAAAAACTAATTGGCTGATTTAATTGACTGCGATTACCTTCAAATCCTGGTGTCACTATATCCGGTGCTAAGGGTGCGGCTAAATCTACTAATGTACTGGTAACTTTCCATGTACCAGCTATCCATTCAGGGTAAACTAAGTCTCCTACTGCTGGTTTGACTGATGTTAATTTTTCCCATTGGGGGAATTTGGCTAAATGTTCCGCTAATTCTCCTGCTGTTGCTTCATTATTTCCTAAGAATAAACAAAGCATTAAGCAAAAACTAATAATTATTTTAATTAACATATATTAAGATAAGGATAAATAAGATCCCCGACTTATTTAAGAAAGTCGGGAAACTGGAATTACAAAGTTTCTAAGGCTAAAGGTTGCCAAATTTCTCCATACTTTTCTTTTAAAACCTGCCAAGCTTCTACTTGTCCTGGTTCGTATTCTCCGGGTTTACCCCATTGCAAAAATAGGCTTAATGCAGGTTCTGATTTTTCATCTAAAAACCGAATTGCATAAGTTGTAAAATTCCCTCTTTTTGCTTCACCTGTTTCAAATTTCACTTGAGTAATTTTGTCCATATTCAAATGAAATTCAAAGCCTTCTGTGTGCATATTCGCATATTTACCTTTTGGTAATTCGGCGTAAAATAGCTTTTCTATTTTCCCTCTGGCTTCTAAAACGGCGGCGCTGCTGGTGACAATTAAGCGCAAAGTTCCCAAGGTTTCACAAGCTTCTAAAAATTCTTTCAATGTTGTTGTCATAGTTGTTTATTTTCCAGTTGTTTAGTATTCAATTTCCAATTTATGACCAATCACTAATAAGGGAATACCAAAAGATAAATTATCCCATATTGTGGGATGGGGTTCTAGCTTGTCCAAGTCTAAGGGCAGACAAGATTCCTACCCGTCCCTAACACAGCAGCAACGGTTAAGGGAATTTGTTGATCAACTAATTCAAGACTTGGACAAACAGTAACATAAGGCTAGTTATGGGGAGAAATTATCAAGCTGTTCCTACCCCACAATAATTAATTGGATATTTTATTATTTGGAAGTCATTATAGCGGTTATGGTTCGGATACAATACAATTAAGGGCGGGGAAATTCCGTCCCCTACGCTTCGTATTTCTCATAAGCAGCAACAATGCGCTGTACTAAAGGATGACGTACTACATCTTTTTGCGAAAATTCGCACACAGCTATTCCTTCTACATTTCTGAGAATCTGTAAAGCTACATCTAAACCCGATTTTTGATAGGGTGGTAAATCGGTTTGGGTAATGTCACCCGTAATCACCATGCGCGAGTTAAAACCCAATCGGGTTAAAACCATTTTCATTTGCGCCGGTGTGGTATTCTGAGCTTCATCAACAATAATAAAGGCATTACTTAATGTCCTTCCTCGCATATAAGCTAGGGGTGCGACTTCGATAATTTCCCGTTCCATCAAGTTGGGGACTTTTTCGGGGTCTATGAAATCATTTATGGCATCATAAAGAGGACGCAAATATGGATTGACTTTTTGCTGTAGGTCTCCTGGTAAAAAGCCGAGTTTTTCCCCTGCTTCCACTGCGGGACGGGTTAAAATCAGCTTCTCAAATTGATTGCTCAGTAAGGCTTGAACAGCCACAACTACAGCTAAATATGTTTTCCCTGTTCCCGCAGGCCCAATACCAAAGGTTAAATCACGTCTCCGCAGTGCATCTATATATTGGCGTTGGTGAAAAGTTTTGGCACGAATTTCTAAACCCCGACGAGTTTTAGCGAGGATATCCCGCTGTAAGTCCTGTAATTGGTCTTCTGTATTGGTGTCTAGAGCTTGATGGGCTGTGAGAATATCAGCACTAGAAATATTATTACCTTTACTCCACAAATTTTCTAGCGATCGCACTAATCTTTTTGCGAATTCTACTTGTTTAGCTGTTCCCGAAATTAATAATTCTTGTCCGCGCAGGACTAAGTTAGCTCCTGTTTGTTGCGATAGAAACTTGATATTTGCCTCTCCATATCCGGCTAATGCGATCGCACTGGACATACTAGGCAGTTGAATTATGCAATCATCCGCCATATTATTGCTGAATTGGGTGAAATGTGGATTTTAACAAAATTAATATTTTCCTATTAAATGTAGAATGAAAATTCTATAATTTTCTGTTAATTAAGGCTTATTAAATAAAACTCAAACACTTTATCAGGTTCTATACTATTCTTCCTTTCTGCCTTTCTTCTTTCTTCCTCCTGACTCGGTGACTCCTGACTCGGTGACTCCTCCCAATATTGGGAAATAGGCTGACAACATTTGTTAATTCTTGGCTGGTAAATCCGCAATAAACACGGAATTATTCGCCAAGATTTGACAATGCTGTTGTCCCCTGTCTCCATCTTTCCCAGAAATTGATCTGTTATCAACTATTTAAGCTAACTGGTTATAATCTAGCGTAAACGTGGTTTGACAACTGGTTTGGGAATATTACTCTCTCTTTCTTTCGACTTGGGTGGTAGTATCCGCTCTTCTTGGTCTTCATCAAAAGACGTACTATCCCGACTTTGGGAACTGGTTCCATAGATATCCAGGTATACTGATTGCCCAGCTAGTTCTGCTGCGGTAGCAATTACAGTGCGAATTGCCTGGATATTCCGTCCCCCTCGACCAAACACTTTTTCTTTATCTGTGCTATCAAAAGCAATGCGAATCCAAATCCGGTTAAGGACTTGAGATACTTCACAATCAATGCTTAAAGATTCTGGAGATTCTAAAAACGGTTGCACAAGAAACTGTACCAGCCCAACATAATTGGGACTGGTTGCTAGGGATTTAAGCTCAAAACTATGATGCGGCTGTTGCACTGACCTGTTCAAAAACGTTAGCTTTTACGAGGATACTACGAACTGTATCGGTAGGTTGAGCGCCTTGTTGTAGTCGCTTAACGATACCAGGAATATCTAATTTTACTTCATCAGTTCTGGGGTTATAAAATCCTAGTTCTTCTAGAGGGCGGCCGTCACGACGAGCGAGACTGCTAATAGCAACAATCCGGTAACTTGCTTCGCGCTTTTTGCCAAATCTTTTTAAACGCAGTTTGATCATGTTGAGAAATGTTTCTCCTGTTCCTAGGTAATGAATTTGTAACTGATTGATAAGAAAGTGATTGGGGTATTATACCCGCCTTCACAACTTCCAACACTGAAATGCTAATTTTAGCACTTTCTAGCCGTGAATGGTAATTTGTCAGTTGTAAATATCTTTCCCCTGCCTCCTAAAGAGTCTCAAAGCCTTTTTTCTTTTTCTAGCCATCGGTTCAGGATAGAATTGTTGTAATGCATCATGCTTTATTACATTAACTGCACTAATTTATTATAAACAATTTTGATAAATTGTTGATCAGAACATAGACTAAGTGCTTATTTCCGCACAGACCAAGAGCGAACTTGACCTAAAGTTACCGGAATTCTGTCACTAACATCAATAGTAAACAAAAAGACTTTTTTAGCCCTACTGCCATTTTCGGGGTCGAAAAACTTTAATTTCACATCCCAAAAATCACTATTAATGCGACAGAAAGGACTTTTTTCCACCTCAATACTATCAAGCTGCATCCCTGTAGAAATAGCTTGGCTAAAACTAGAAGCTGCTTGGAAAGCATTAGTTACAGAAAAATTCAGCGCCCGATCTTTAGCCAGTTGTCCTATATTTTGCAAATCATAGTAAACTCGATTTAAAAAACTACTCAAAGCCTTTCTCATAGGTATTTCTTCCGGTGGTGCTGTGGCTTCCGTAATCACAGTTTGTAAAGCTGCATCTACCAAACTGTTGACTTTCCATCCATACATTCCCCTAGTATTAGTTAGAGTAATTACAGGCACAACTTGACCAGAAAATAACTCCACAGTTCTATCTGTTAATCTTGCGGGAATACTCACCCGTTCCATAAAATCATCACTGTTTTCGGGTTGAATTTGTCCCTCTAACATTAAAATCAGAGTTTCATAGATATCTGCGGCAAAACCACTCACAGGTTCTAACGCATAAATGGGAGTCAGTTCTTGGTTGAGTGTCCAAATTAAAGGTTTAGCTTCTGCGGCGTTTGCTGACAGATAATCAACCATTTGCCGGGTATCATAAGGATTAGCAGGGATAATTGCACCATCAATATTAACTGCCGGCATTAATTGTTTAAATGTGTCCCGTCTGGCTTCATTGCCAAAATCATAACCAATTGTCCCCAAAGCATAAACTAATTTAGAAGCGGCACTAGGAGTAACACCCATTTCAAAGCTGTATTAATGGCGTGGGTGAGGTTGACGGGGGAAATAAAATCATCACCAGCAAAGGAAATAGGAATATTTAATGCTGTACATAAAGGGGCAATACCAGGGGCGGGTGTGCCGTGCTAGAAATAAATGTTAGTAGCATGACTTGATAATTCAATGCGTTGTCTAATAGCTTCCGGGAAGGGGGCAAAAAATGCTTCTTGTTCTTTTTTAGATTCTTCTTTATCGTGATCTGGATCTTCCTTTTTGTCTTTTTGTTGTTGGTTAAATTCTAAATATAAATTGAGATAATAAAAGTATTCTTCATTAAGTTCAATATCTTCTGCCCAATAGGGTTTAAATTGGCTAAATTTTGCCCCTTGAAAACAACTGCGTTCTAAGTCGGCTGCACCATCAAGGATAGCAATTTTAATGCGGGGGTCGCCTTTTGTGTGTGTCCAAATTTGGGAAATTCCGGGGATGTCGGTGAGATTAGGCATGGTTTTGATTGTTGTTGTAATTGGTGTTATAATTATGGATGAAAAGTCTAATTTTTAGAAAGTTAATGCCAGCTAAAGATATTTTTCATGATGCTGTTAGGATAGGGTTAGAAAAAGAGGGCTGGGTGATTACAGATGATCCTCTTGAAATTGAAATCGGTGGTGTTGAAATGTACATTGATTTAGGTGCAGATCAGATTTTGGCAGCCGAGAGAGAGGAAAATAAGATAGCAGTTGAGATTAAGAGTTTTGTCGGATCATCCAATATTTCTCAATTTCATACAGCAGTTGGCCAATGCTTCAATTATCAGATTGCTCTTGAAGCAAAAGAACCAGAACGAATTTTGTATTTGGCTGTTCCTTTGGGTACTTATCAAAGTTTTTTTACTTTACCATTTATTCAAATGGTGCTGCAACGTTCTCAACTGAAAATTATCGTTTATGATCCAGTAAATGAGGTAATTGTAACATGGATAAATTAGAACAATATCGCGGTTATATCCAACAATTGTTAACGGAATATGCTCAACCAAGTTCGGCAAATTCTGAAATCGAAAAACAATTTATTGCTGATTTGGTTCATGATCATTATCAATTGGTGTATGTTGGATGGAAAAACAGAAGGCGTACTTATGGTTGTGTTTTGCATTTGGATATTAAAGATCAGAAAATTTGGATACAACATGATGGAACTGAAATTGGCATAGCAGATGAGTTAGTTAAATTAGGAGTACCAAAATCAGATATCGTTTTAGCATTTCATGAACCTTTAGTGAGACAATATACAGATTTTGCTGTTGGTTGATTTTTATATAGATTTTACATGGTTTTTGGAAATATTTACATTATGTCATATAGTGATTTTACCCTCAAAAAAGTTAAGCAAACCTTTGGCATAAATACCGTTGAAAATAAAAAGTTTTTGCCAGAAATTCAACCAATTGCTGCTAGTGCAACCCTCACTGATTTTTTAGCAGAAAGTTTGCCATTAGCTATAGCGACGGGAAGTGAAAAAGCTCGTTCTGAGTTAATCATTAGTCCGGTTTTACTAGAAGTACGCAAGATTTTAGAAAGAAAAATTAGTCTATTCTCTGGTGCAGATTTTACTGTAGATTCGGCTTTAGGATTGAATGGAGTTTGTGATTTTGTTCTCAGTCTTTCAGCAGAACAGTTAGAAGTTGAAGCACCAGCAGTTATGATTGTGGAAGCTAAAAAATCAGACTTAAATCCTGGTATTGGCCAGTGTATTGCGGAAATGATTGCTGCTCAAAAATTTAATGAAATTAATAATCAATCTATTCCTACAATTTATGGTAGCGTGACTAATGGTACTGTTTGGCGATTTCTACAATTAACCGAACAAACTGTAACAATTGATTTTACAGATTATCCACTTCCTCCTGTTGATGTTATTTTAGGAATTTTAGTTTGGATGGTAACTTCTGATAATTAGATAATTGTCACCAATCAGGATATCCAGGATTTAAGGATTTACAGGATGTTATTTAAACCCTGTTGGGTTGACGCAAGGAAACCCAACATTTCGGTTATTTTGTAATTTAATTTTGTTGGGTTGCGCTGTCTCTTAACCCAACCTACATCTTGACTATCGGATAAAATTGTCCGATAATATGGTTATGAAAGGGAGTGAGTTTATTAGAAAAGTGAAAAAGTTAGCAAAAGAGCGTGGTATTGAAGCCTACGTTGACCAAAAACGTGGTAAAGGAAGTCATGTAACATTATATTTTGGGAATCATTTTACCATAGTTCGTAACCCAAAAGATGAACTGAAAACTGGCACTTTCAAAGCTATGTTAAATCAACTGGGAATTGAAGAACATGAACTTTAATGCTGGGATTATTATGACTCGATTTGTATATCCAGCCCTCCTGACTGCTGATGAAAAAGATGGTGGCTTTGTGGTGACATTTCCTGATTTACCAGAAGCTATTACTCAAGGAGATTCTCTAGAACAAGCATTAAATGAAGCTGCTGATTGTTTAGAAGAATCCATCGCTGTGCGTATTGATGATAAATTAGCAATACCCCAACCATCAATACTCAAAAATGGGGAATATTTAATAGCAGTACCAGCACAAACAGCACTGAAAGCTGCGCTATATTTAGCAATGTGTGAAAAGGGAATGAGTAAAGTTGAACTTGCTTCTACTCTTAATATCCATGAAAAGGAAGTTAGACGGATTCTCAATCCCCACCATGCCACAAAATTATCTACAATGGAACGGACTTTGGCGGTACTTGGACAACGAATTGAATTACAAATTAGTGCAAAATAGAATCTGTATAACATTGTTGTGTTGGGAATTGCAGAAAATGAAATTGTCTGATAGCGAAGCGTGGCGTTAGCCATATCAGGATGTCCAGGATTTAAGGATTTACAGGATGTTATATGAGTAATTTTGGTTTGGATAATAACTTTTGCTAACTAACTCAAGTTATTATTTATCTAATTTCTTTGTCAGAATCAGGATATCCAGGATTTAAGGATTTATGACACTTTCTAGCCAAATTTCCTCATCAATTGGGACAATACGAATAACATTGGACTTTTTTAGAGTGGCAATATATTCATCAATATCTACGCCTAAATCTAATTTCTGATTTTTACTTTTGATAGCTATTTCCCAGACTGCTGTTGATGGAACTAGACCATTTTTTTCCTGTTCCATCGTGTAACAAGCTTCTTTTGCTCGTTGAGAAAGTTTGTCTGGATCTAAACTCCACCAGATGAGGGCGCAGGTGTCAAGAACAATTTTTATACTTCCTGCCATTCTTCTGTGGTTGGGGTGGTTATATCTTCAAAATACTTAATTTTACCGCGCATATTCTTAAATAATTCTTCAGTAGTAGGGGTTCGTTGATAGGGAGAAATTCTCACAACGGGGTTACTTCCATCAGTAACTAAAATTTCTTCACCTTGCAATTCTACAAGTTGCAAAAATTCCAGTAAATTAGCTTTTAAGTCATTCTTGTCAATTGTTTTCATATTGATGGGGTAAGGGCTAATAATTGCATAATCAGCTATGTCAGCTACCATGATACTAACAAACCCAAGGAGAAGACCCCAATTATCAAGCCAAAAATCAAAATTAAAAGTTCTCTATTTTTGACTGGACGTAGTGTGAAACTATTTTCTGGTCAAGTTGTTCCTGTAATTGAAGTTCCCAACATTCGGGGAATGTATGGTTGGAAGGTTAACACCTTGGTTCAAGCTGCTATCCGCACAGTGCAAGCATAAGCTTCAGAAGCCCAAGAAGAGTCTATTCGTCGGACTTTGGGTAGTTTCCTCAGCCGCATTTATTATGATTTACGCAACTTGGGGACAACTTCCCAAGATAGGCGTTAAATTTTGCTTCTACCAATGCTTTCCAAGCTGCTTCTACCTTTGCTGAATCTGTGGCTACGGGTATGGAATTGGATAGTATTACAGTAGGGAAAAGTCCTTTCTGTCGTTTAGATAGCGATTGTTGGGATGTAAAATTGAAGTTCTTTGACCCTGAAAATAGCCGTCGTGCGAAGAAACTTTTCCGGTTTACAATTGATGTGAGTGATATTATTCCTGTTACCTTGGGTGAAGTCCGTTCTTGGTCTACTCCTTATTAATAGTAGCGCAACCCAACAAATTCTCAACCCAGGCGAATATAATTCGCGGCTACACAAACAAAGTCCACCTTCGTGGACTAAAAAACTAACTGTTTCCAACCTACGTAGGTAGGTTTCGCCGGTTTCGCCTGTGTAGATGCGGTTTCTAACCGCCGATTTAACTCAGAAAAATTAAGGGTTTGAAACCCACGCAGGTGGGTTTTGTCTGTGTAGACGCGGTTTCTAACCGCCGATTTAATGTTAAGCAAGGAAACCCAAGATTAAAATCAATTGCCAAAATCCAAAATCTAAAATTGATTATGAGATTACCCAAACTTTCCCCACCAGTAAAAAGACTGGATATTATTTATCCCCATCATTCTGTTGATGTAATTCACGGTAGAGTCGAAGATTTAGTGAGCATTCGCATGGATTTATTGCATGGTGCTAATTATAATGACCCGGCTGCTTTTCAATATCGTAGCTATCAGCAAATTAAATTTTCTTGTAGTTATGGCTGTAATAATTTTTAGTTAGCTCAAAATTTGTGTACCGCTATTGTTGGTTTTGAGTATGATAGGGCAACTGAACCTGATAAACCTTTTCGTCGTGGTCGGATTTGGTGTTAGTTGGTGCGGCTTTCAGATCCCCGACTTCTCAAAGAAGTCGGGGATCTAATTTTTTAAACTAAAGAGTACCAAAGCCTTTTTTCTTTTTCTCTTTCTTTTTCTTCGCTGGTGGTGCGCCACCAGGATAGCCACGCCATCCTGCCGCAGGGCGATTACCACCAGCTGCTAAAGGATTACCACCACCAAACATTCCTCCCATACCAGGGATGCCACCTTGTCCCATTTGCTGCATGAGCGATCGCATTTTTTGGAAGTCTGTTACCAGTTTACTCACATCCCCTTCTCTGTAACCAGAACCAGAGGCTATTCTTCTTCTGCGACTGGGAGAACTGGATAATAAATCTGGATCACGGCGTTCTTTGCCCGTCATGGAATTAATCATGGCTTCACAGCGTTTTAGCTGGGTTTCTCCCTGCTTCAACTGGTCATCCGAAAGCTTATTCATGCCGGGAATCATTTTCATGATTCCCCCCAAAGAACCCATGTTTTTTAATAACCGCATTTGCTTGAGAAAGTCAGTAAAATCAAATTTCGCTGACAGGATTTTCTCCTGCATTTTCTCCGCATCTTCCAAATTTATCTCTTCTTGGGCTTTTTCTACTAAGGTGAGAACATCCCCCATGCCCAAAATCCGCGAAGCCATGCGGTCGGGATAAAACGGTTGTAGCGCCTCGACTTTTTCCCCCACACCCACAAATTTAATTGGCGCACCGGAAATTTGCCGTACTGACAACGCCGCACCACCCCGGCTATCACCATCCATTTTGGTCAGGATTGCTCCAGTAATCCCAATTTGATCATGGAATGTGCGAGTTAGATTTGCAGCCTCTTGACCCGTCATTGCGTCAACAACTAACAGGGTTTCATCGGGCTGAACTATTTCCTTGATGCGGGCTAATTCCGCCATCATATCTTCGTCTATTTGTAAGCGTCCGGCAGTATCAATAATTACTGTATTTATGCCTTCGGCTCTGGCACGTTCCACACCTTGACGGGCGATTTCTACGGGGTCGGCTTCAATTCCCAATTCAAAGACGGGGACATCAATTTGCTTACCTAGGGTAAGTAACTGGTCAATAGCTGCGGGACGATATATATCTGTAGCCACTAGCAAACAACTACGATCTTGTTTGCGTAAATGCAAAGCTAATTTAGCGGTGGCTGTGGTTTTCCCTGTCCCTTGTAAACCAGCCATTAAGATCACGGTGGTCTTACCGACATTTTCTGCAAGGGGAACATTTTCTTCCCCCATGATTTGCACTAATTCATCATGAACAATTTTGATGAACTGTTGGTCAGGACGTACACCGGCAATAACTTCGGCTCCCTGGGCTTTGGTTTCGACTTCGCTAATAAAATCTTTGACTACCTGGAGGTTAACATCTGCCTCCAACAAAGCCCGACGCACTTCCCGCAAAGCTTCTTGTATATTGGATTGGGAGATTTTATCCTGTCCTCGGATTTTTTTCCAGGCGGATTCTAAGCGGTCAGATAGTGCATCAAACATAATTCATTTACAACGTATTTAGTCTGTTAAGGATTTTTGGTCGAGTTTTTCACAGATCTTTATTTACCAGCTTATCTGACTCTAGCGATCGATTGATGTGGTGAACCGTAATTTTAGATGTGTTGCTGTGAGTATAGTGATCGTCTATTCTTTAATTGCTAGAAAAAAAATCGCATTTTATCAATAAAGGTAGTTGACTCGGGCTTCAAAATTTGCTATACTCAATTTTGATAAGGAAGAACTATCTTAAAATATTTAAAGTATTTACATATAAACCAGTGAAGACAATCTGATACAGGTTGTCACTTATATTTATTTCCGATGAACCGTACTACCTATAACCTGATGTTCATTATACTGAATATTCCCCGGTATGTGGATAGCGATTAATTTGAATGCGATCGCTACAAACAAGGCTTACTACAACAAATGTTTATTTAGCCTAATAGAAAATCAATCAAAATGAATACTTACTTGCAAAATAATATTTGCAGGACTATCAAGCTCATGAATAGAAGATGGCTCAGGGATAGAATCACCATATTCACGCATGACTTCTAAATGTCCAATAATAGCCTCTTGAATATTTTTTTCAATTTCCGCAATAGTTTCACCAGTAGTTACACATCCGCATAAATCAGGAACATAAGCAGAATAATTATGATCAGCCTTTTCAACAATGACAATATAACTTGTAGTTTTTGGAGTTAGAACGATCATGATTAGTTATCTCCTTTTAAATCGGCTGGCTTGAGAATGCTATTTACTGTACCCAATTTAAGATCATCAGACAATTCCCCTGGGACAGTTACAGTTCCTTGCTTATCTGGATGTCGAAAATGCCTATGACTTCCTGTAGTTCGTATATGTACCCATCCATCATTCTCCAATAACTTGATGATTTCTTTTACTTTTTTGGTCATGTTTTCTTATAAGATAGTGATATTTATACGAATATAAAGTCCGTCAAAATAGTCTCTCACATAACTAAAAAATATCACCATAACCGTCCAATCCGAAACCAAATTATAACAAAATTTGAAAACAATCTCAGTGAATTACGCTAAAATAAATAATGATATCTACAAACACACTAGGTACTCAATTATGATCAAAGATGCCATCATTAACGAATTCCAATACATTCCCGAATCTAAACTACAGGCACTCTATGACCTAATTCACTATTTTAGACTGGGAATTAATAGCGAAATGGAGCGAGAATTTATAGAAGCAGAAGACTTAAAAATAGACAAAAATCAATGCTTAAAAACATTGGAAAAAGTTAAACGGGGGTGACTTATCAAGTTTTAGCGAGATGATGATGTAAAAACATATATCCAAGATTTGAAACATGAAATTAGTTAAAGATGATGACTTTTCTAAAAGTGACATGAAAACAATGATCTAGTTACTTACCATGACTACTAACAAAACCAGAATCACAAGCAAGACCTATGCAAATAAAAATTAACATCCCAGACAATTTACCTCAAGCTATTATCGAACAGCAAATAAGTGAGTTTGAAGAAAAACTAACCCGTTTAACTTCAGCTACAACCAAAAATAATAAACCTAAAAAAATGCAAGCCATTCAACAAATTATCAAAAGGTGTGCAAATTTACCTACAATTGATCATCATTCCCCTGATGAAATATTAGGTTATGAACAGAGTTATATGGGTATGTGGGGTGATGATTAATGGTTATTGATTCATCGGTTTTAATCGCCATTTTATTAGCCGAACCTGACGCGGAATATTATGCAGCCTTACTTTGTGAAGTGAGTGATACTTATATCAGTGCTGTAAGTGTTTTTGAATCATCAATGGTTATTGAATATAAAAAAGGAGAGGAAGGAGCAAAAGAATATGATGAGCTTTTAGAAATTATTGCTCCGACTATCGTAGCTTTTGATAGCCAGCAAGCAAATTTGGCTCGAATTGCATGGAAAAAATATGGAAAAGGGCGACATCCTGCAAAACTAAATTTTGGTGATTGTTGTAGTTATGCGATCGCTAAATACCTCAATCAGCCGTTACTTTTTAAAGGTGATGACTTTTCTAAAACCGACATTAAAACAGTTATTTAACACCAAGTCCTATCAACTAGACAGTGGGTAGATTCTCCTTCTGTATCCGCTGCTGCTGAAGTTTTTCATCCATGTGGCGCAATATATTGGCACCAAGCGCGTAAGCATACAAACTTGCTGGCTCAAATTTAAACTGAACTCCTTTATACATAAAATTTTCATCCGTAATAGTTCGA
This sequence comes from Dolichospermum sp. OTE_75_concoct_329_sub, assembly GCA_031376645.1. Classification (GTDB taxonomy): domain Bacteria; phylum Cyanobacteriota; class Cyanobacteriia; order Cyanobacteriales; family Nostocaceae; genus Dolichospermum. The sequence continues at coordinate 21,991 of JANMEE010000154.1, forward strand.
CTTGTAATTTTAATGGGCTGAATTATGCTTTTATTTTTCTTGACAAATTCTATGCAATTATCAAGCTCAGAGTGAGACTTATAGGGTCTGTCACTCCACTTAACTTCAACTAGCCATGAGGGTAACTGGTCTACGAGATTCAAGTGGACAATATCAATTTCGCCCGAATTCCAGCGTGCATAATAAAGTTCAGTAGTCATACTGTGTTGCCACTGACTAAAAATAGCAGTTTCAGTCATTGCACCCATTGCCTCAGAATCTGCCTGAAGTTGTCCAAATAATGCGGCTCGCATGGACGGATTAGTTAAATAAACCTTAAAGTACAAAGCCCTCTTAAATCTCTTAGCATTTTGGTCAATTCTCTCAACACGCCGAATTAAAAACGCGGCTTCAAGGTATTCTAGATAACGCTTAATAGTATTCTTAGCTACGCCAGAAGATTGAGACAATCCCTCTAAATTAACTTCATTACCGGAATTGTATGCCAAGGTAGTAAAGAGCCTGTTCAATTCTTGAATATCATTAATACCATAAAGACTTGGCAAATCACGCAATAGCACTTTGTCAATAATATCACTTTTAATATACTGTCCAGGATCTTGGCGGATAGTTTCTGAAAAAACCGCTTCTGGGTATCCACCAAAATTCAGGTAGTTAACAAACTCTTCATTGAGTGCCTCAATATGGGAGGCAGAATATTTATAGGTATCAAAAGGTTCTTTAGGTGACGTAGCCGTTAACAGTTCATTTTCTTTCCAGCATAGAGATATAAGATTAGTCGGTTGACCTTAGTTTAGACGAAAAATAATATTAAGGTCAATTGATTAATCTTAGTTCTCTAGTTCTTATGTATTTCTCATAGGTAGGTATGAGGTAAAAATCGCTTCACATAGTTATGAATCCGGTTGCTTTTAGTCTAGCGCGTTCAGATTTGGAATTATGGCTGTTTGAGCCTATGCCATGTATTCTGATTGTGTATGATGCTCAGTTGAATATAGCCTATTGGTTATACTTACTTACAAGCATATTTTGAAAATTTACCAGGTTTTGATTTCTCCAATATTGGTGAAAGTTTTACCGTTCACTTGCCTAAAACAAATATACTAAATCAAGAAGCGGTTAAAAAATTTGCCCAATACCGGAATGATATTTTAAAACAGTTAAAGGGAGTGATTCGTCATCATGGTTAGAGATATTCAATTTACTGACCTAGAACAATTGCTTTTCAAGATAGGTTTCACAAAAGTACCAACAACAGGCTCTCAACAAGTCTATCAATATCCATCGTCAGGAACTTTGGTCATTTTACCAGCTTACGAACAACAGGCTTATGTTCAGCCTGTACATTTGGTAGCTGTACGTCGAATATTGGTAGAAAATGGTTTAATCAACATCAATACTTTTGACAATTTTATGGGAAAAATTACCAGCTAAAGTATCAAAATATAATAAACAATACCATACCATCACAATATGTTCTACAAAATCCCACTATTGCTTACACTTCAACCAGAAGGAGGATTCACTGTAACTTCTCCACTCTTACCACAATTGATCACTGAAGGGGATTCTATGGATGAAGTTTTAGCTAATGTTCAAGATGCTTTGGAAGCAGTTATAGAAATGTATGAAGATTTAGGTAAACAACTTCCTGATAATCTACAATCTGTAGGCCAAAATTCACCAGCTTTGATAGAAACAATTATATCCGTCAGATGAACTATAGAGAAGTTGCTAAAAAATTATCTAGGCTGGGATGTGTCATGTACAACAGCTTAATCTGTTTGAATAAAGTACGATAGCGAAGCGCAACCTAGAAATCACATATCTTATAGCTTAGGTTATCGTACTTTAGGTATTGAATGCTATAATTAAACAAATGTAATTTATTTTTCCTATCAAAATATGGAAACAATTGCAATTCAAGTTGATACTGAAGTTGCCAAAGCTTATCAAAAAGCAGAACCGCAAAAACAGCAAAAAATTCAGAGTATTGTTAACGATTTTCTCAAATCAATTATTCAAGATAAATCCCTAGATGATATTATTCAAGAAATGCAAGAACAAGCTCAAGATAGAGGATTAACTCAAGAAATTTTAGATGAGATTCTTCAGAATGGATAAAATGCGGTTTGTTATTGATACAAACATTTTAGTTAGTGCCATTTTGATTAAATCATCTGTTCCAGATGTAGCATTCAAAAAAGCCAAAAGCTTAGGAATAATTTTATTTTCAGATGCGATTTTTCAAGAATTGTAAGAAATTCTCAATCGCTCAAAATTTGATAAATATATTTCTATGAGTATTCGTACTCAATTCTTAGCTAAATTCAAACTTGAATCAGAAGAAATTGAAATAGTCCAGATTATCAAAGAGTGTAGAGATCCAAAAGATGACAAATTTCTTGAAGTTGCTATTAATGGTAATGCAACTCATATTATTACAGGAGACAAAGATTTATTAGAACTTCATCCCTTTCGAGGAGTTGATATTATTACCGCCACGCAATTTTTAGGAAGTTTTTCAGATTTATAATAAAATGCGATGGTGAAGCTTCATAATTAGGTGTTACCAACAAACCAGAAGCTATTATTAAGATATAATTGTTTTTGATCATCTCCCTATTGGAAAACTTGAACTTCAACCCATGAAAATAAAAGTCATTATTCACAAAGAAGAAGCAGGTTATTGGGCAGAAGTTCCTGCTATTCCTGGTTGTGCTACCCAGGGAGATACTTTTGAAGAATTACTACAAAATATATATGAAGCCGTTGAAGGTTGCCTACTCGTTGATGTTGTTCCCACCTAACCCACCCTACATAATTACAGAAATAGATTTAAAAATTCATCTATTGTAATTATTTGTACGCCTTCAAATAACTTTAAAACAAGTAAATCCTGATCGCCAGTAATAATATAATCTGCTTTTCCATTCAACGCTAAAGCCAATATTTTATCATCTTTCGGATCACGACAAATATTAATAATTTCTCCGACTTCTACAAATTCAACTGTTTTGAGAAAGTTACTCAGAAAAAATCGTCGTTCTATGGTCGTAACATATTTATCAAATTTAGGTCGAAATAAAACATCTTCTATTTCCGATAAAACAGAAGATGACATTAAAATCTTTCCTATATCTTGTGCTTTATCTAAGGCTTGACGCGCTTTGCTTGTTTTGGCAAGAACGGCACTAACGAGAATATTTGTATCTAAAACTAAATATTGTTTACGGTTCATTAATTATTGATTCTAAAATTTCTGGTGTTAAGCCTCTAGCAGTTGCTCTATCGCTAATTTCGTCCATAATTTTTCTGAGAAAATCAATATCATTTTCTTTTTCTTTTTTGAGTAAAAGGCTAACAATTTGCTGAATTTGTTGACGTTCTTCTAAGGAAGCAAATTGATAGGCTTGGGCAATTTCAGGGCTGACTTCAAGGGTGATGGTCTGCATAGTTATGCAATTTTAAAATGTTATGGAATAATCTAATTATATCAAACCCTCTGCTTAAGTGCTATACCGAAGGTCAGCGCAGCCATCCTGAAGAGATCCCTGTAGCGGTTACTGGTGTTCCCCTTGGAGGGTAGTGTTGCGAACACCTCTAGTGCGCCGTAGGGGATCTCTGAGGCTTTAGTTTAATGGTTATACCAATTCACTGAAAGCATGATATACGTAATTTGAATCAGGGAAAGAGTTCTAGCCCTTAAAATGTATCAAACATTTCGTGAATTGGTATTACGTGACAATTTGTGACAGTTCTTGTGCTTTTTGAAGCAACAATTCAGATCTTGACACTAGAAAACTAGAAAGTTGGTTACATTTATTTTGTTAAGCATATAAATTATACCAAGCAATAAGCAAAATATCCACATTCTCTTCATCTCTAAGTCAGTGCGATCGCTTGTGAGAGTCCTGAAAGCGATCGCTCATAGTTTACTTTCTCAATAAGCGATCGCATACATCTTGAGTTAATCCTTACTGTCGCGCCATAATAGTCCGCATTTCAGCTTCCCGATCTTGAATCAAATCGCCACTAACATCAACCATCACACTATAAATCTTCCCCGTAAACTTGAAAGGCGGCTCATAATCCGGTGTTACAGGCGCACCAGGGGCAATTCCACAGGTGACACCACTGGTTAGACCTAGCGCTAAAGGAGTAGTTACAGGCACATCAATCTGCCCGACCAATCTCTCATCAATATAAAGTTGGGCGCGTCCTGGTGATCCTTTCCCCTTGGCTAAATCTGGTTGACCCGTGACCTTAAACTCAAAGCGCAACTGGTGACGACCTGCCGGCACAGATGACCCAGATTCCACATGATAGAGCGATCGCCCCACATAATTATGAACCCAGTGCAGTTTACCACTTTGGACATAGAAAGAATAGCCACTATCATTACCCCCATGAGCCAGTAATATCCCTTCAGCACCACCTGGGGGAATCTCCACATCAGCCGTAATACTGTGGGGACGATTTAACACCCTCACCGCACTACCGGCGGGAATCGCTTGAGTATCAGGATAGTAAACATAGCGGCTACGATTGACAGCAATTTGCGGGCGTTCTTCTGCGAATCGTTGCACACCACGTCCATCCACAGGCAACACATTATACTTACCAGCCTCAATATACCAAGTGGCAATCATCTCAATCAACTTAGGACGATTATCAGCCGCAATATTGTGATTTTCCGCAAAATCTGAGGCGACGTGATACAGTTCCCAATGGTGGGTATCCAAATCTGTCAGAGTTTCCGCCGAAATTGCCTCACCAAAAAATTGCCCTGCTTCCGTAAATGAGGGACCCGGCCAAGGACAAACCGCCCGCCAACCATCATAGTAAAGAGAACGATGTCCCATCATCTCAAAATATTGGGTAAGATGCTTAGTAGGTGCGGTACTATGATTAAAAGTATGGGCAAAACTGACACCTTCAATTGCAGATTGAGTCACACCCTTAATCGTTGTGGGTGGTTCAATTTCCAGTAATTCCAGCACCGTCGGCATAAGGTCAATAGCATGAGCATACTGAGTCCGAATTTCGCCTCTTGCTTCAATACCTTGACTCCAATGCACAATTAAAGGGTCGCTGATTCCCCCTCGATAGGTTTCCCGTTTCCACCGCCTAAAAGGCGTATTCCCTGCCCAAGTCCAGCCCCAAGCATAATGGTTAAAGGTTTCTGCACTGCCTAATTTATCCAATGCTTTGAGATTTTCCTCTAGGGATTCTGGCACATTGTTAAAAAACAGGTTCTCATTCACTGAACCAGTTGGTCCCCCTTCCGAACTTGCACCATTGTCCGAGATCACCATAATTACAGTATTCTCGAACTCACCAATAGATTTAAGAAAATCGAGTAAACGACCGATATGATAGTCAGTATGGGTTAAAAAACCAGCATATACTTCCATCATCCGGGCATAAAGCCGTTTTTCTGCCTCTGGGAGGGAATCCCAGTGCGGGACATCGGGATCATGGCGAGAAAGTTCGGCATCTGCGGGAACAATCCCCATTTCCTGCTGACGGGCAAAAACCTTTTCCCTGTAAGCTTCCCAACCATCATCAAATTGTCCAGCGTAGGCATCAGCCCATTCTTTAGGGACATGATGGGGAGCGTGCATTGCCCCCGGACAAAAATACATGAAAAAGGGCTTATTTGGGGCAACTTGCTTGGCATCAGCGATAAAGCTAATGGCTTTGTCTGCTAAGTCTTCCGTTAAATGGTAGCCTTCTGCGGGGGTCTTTTCTGGCTTAACGGTGTGGTTGTCATAAACCAAATCTGGATAATACTGGTGGGTTTCTCCGCCCAAAAATCCGTAAAAACGCTCAAATCCGCGACCGAGAGGCCAGCGATCATAGGGTCCTGCGGCTGAAAGTTGATCTGAGGGGGTTAAATGCCATTTTCCTAACGAGTATGTGTTATAACCCTTCTGGAGTAATATCTCTGAGAGGAAGCCATTTTCAAAGGGAATATTCCCATTACCACCGGGATAACCCGTAGACCCTTCTGTAATGCAGGACATGGCGTTAGAATGGTGATTGCGCCCAGTCAGCAAACAAGAACGAGTGGGAGAACACAGTGCCGTTGTGTGTAGATTATTGTAGCGCAATCCATTGGCGGCTAGTGTGTCTAGGTTGGGTGTTTTGATTGGACTTCCATAATTTCCAAATTGTCCAAATCCTGTATCATCAAAGACGATAAATAGAACGTTTGGTGTGTTTTCTTTTGCCCGCAATGGTTCTGGCCAAGCTGGACTGGATTTATCAACTGTGCGGCCGATTACACCGGGGAAGGTAGTTCCGAGTTTGTATTCATCCAAAGACATAAATCTGACCTCTTGAGAATATTTAATTTTTAACAAAAAGCTCGAAATTCTATATCCTCTTTAGGAGGGGGTAATTTATAAATTTATGGACTGAATTACCATACCGAGAAAACTAATTAAGCCAATCATGATCTAAAATATGCGGCAAAAAGGGCTATTTAGTGGCAGAAATTTTGATCCATCTCAAGCGGGTGGAATTATCCTCCAACTATCCTATCAAAATGTTAAAATTACTACTAGAGGAGTTGATATTGTTGAAAGTCATATTCGTCGGTTCAACCCAGTTGGTGATGCAGAACTTAAAATGGTAGATAGATTAAGATGTATTGCTCAAGGTACATTGAAAGCTGAATCAGTAGATTTGCGTTTCTATACTCATGAGTTACGCGAGTATTTAAGATATAAAAAATTAGGTTATGTCATCGGATAGCCAAGTGATCCAGATCAAGCCTATGAATTATGGAATAATGCTCACACAGCTACTCTAGAAGATTATGGTTTAAAAGAAGGTTTTGGAGTTTTATTTCATCCTAGTGTGGAGGATATGATATGAAAAACACGACTCAATTAACTCAGCTAGAATTTGTCTTACTAAAATTAGTTGACAAAGGAGAAGGTCAATGGAGTTGGTATGAATTAGCGAATGCACTTTCCCGTCAAGATGTTCCGAGAGAACCTGATATGATGGAAGTTTTAAAAAATCTTGCCCATCGGGGGTTAGTCAACCGTTATGTAGAAAAAGATTCACCATGCGATCGCTGGGAATTAACGTTAGAAGGAATTACAGTATTAAAAATGTGATTCTTGGGTAGTGCTTTGCGATCGCCATAGATACTAAATGGGTTCTATAAATACTCCATTAATATCATCAATGCTTGAAGTTTCATCTTTGATTGTTTTACCCTATTTCATTAATCCAATGTTGAATAACATTGAGTAAGTTTGATTGATTGGGAAAACCTTTTAATGGTGCTTCTAGAGGTTGTTCTGTGATAAAGGCAATGTGTAACACATCTGTGAGTTTATTGCAGAATTTGATCATTTCTTGATTTGGTTCGCAGTTGTTGATAATTAAAGCTAGGTTTTCGGTTTGTAGATGTTTTTTTATTTGGGGAATTTTGCTTTTTAGTTGAGGTGCGTTGTTTATTTGGGGAATTTCTGGATTTTCGGGACAAGCTGTAAAGTAAATTTGGTTGCAGATTTCTTGAGATATTTCTATGATGTCTGTTTCGTTTTGGAGGGTTTTTAGGTTGAGGGTAAGGGGATATGTTTTTTCTGTGGGTTGGAGTTGAGAGATGATTTTAGTAAATTGGAGTTCCCAGATGTTAACCAAATGAGAGTTAGGAGACGCGATATTATCAGATGCATCTCGATGAGACGTTGGAAATAGCCATGCGGTATAAAATTCTGCGTAATCCATATTCTCAACACAGTATTCAATAATTTCTAGACAAGAACCGTATGGATCAAGTTCTCTTTGATTTACATAGGGTTTTAAATTTTGAATTATGATTGAAAAAAAATCATGTTTGTTACTTCGCATTAAGAATTGTTTCAAGCTTTCCCGTGCTGCAAAAGAAGTTAAATGATCACGATTCTTTGGTATTAAATTGATAATTGCATATAATAATTCTGTGTCAGAACTATAATTAAGTCCTATTTTTTGAATGAAAGCTTGTAAAATGTCTACATCCTTGAAATCAGATAATAAGATTTTTAATTTATCAAAAACATGGGATTTATCATTATTATCAAAATCTGAGTTTATTGTTTTTGGATATATAAGATAATTCTTCAATTCGCTGAAATCCATTTGAAGCAAAAAATCTAAAAAATTACTACCATAATCTAGGTTTAAATTAATAGAGATACCTAGCCATTGATATAATTTATAATAGGTTATTGGATGGTGACTTAACAAATCAGAAGAAAATTTTAAATGGTAAATAACTACTTTAAAGAAACGGTAAGTATATAATTCATTGCCGTTATCGTCATATCCATCTTCAACAATTTCATTAAGAACAGATTCTGGAAACTCTTTCAGTCCAAACCGTGCTAAATTACGTGCTTGGGATGAGTAGAATTCAAAATGCCCAGATACAGCATCAAATTTTATTAACGCATTCATAAAATCATCTTTTTGATTCTTGTTTATATCATTTCTACCTAACCACAGTAAAATGACTTCTCTCCATTGCGGCTCAAAAACACGATATTTCGCTTTTACGGGATTGGTAGGAACATGATTTAGGAAATCACGCCAATCATCAATAGCTAAAGCTGCAAAATATTCTTGAAAATTAGGATGAAAGAAAGCATAAACAGCCTCATGATTATTTGCATCTCTATCTACCTGATTCAACCAACCTAAATCATAGGCTAACTTGAATAAACTCTCACCCATTTCCTCAACTGCTAAACTTCTTTTTAATCTAAATATCACATCACTATTAATTCCCGCTAAAGCTAATTTACCTAAAGCTTGGTGTAATTCCTGCTTTAATTGATATGAATCGCTCACATCAGGAACTAATTCCGGTTTCCATTCATAAAAATAACGAGTAAAAAGCTGATAAAATTGAGCTTTAGTTTCTGGTAACTCTCCATTTCCATCTTGATCAAAAATCTGACATAATAAACTTAATCTTAAAGGATTAGTTACTGACTCTCTAATTCTTTCTTTCCCTTTTTGTTGTAGTTGTGAAATTAATTTTTCACCATGATTAATCTTATTAGCAACTTGAAACCATTTCCTAATAAATTTCTCTACATCTTCAGGGTTAAATTCCTGAGTTTTAAAAGTATTAAATCCAGGTAAAATATTATTATTTACAGTAGCATCCCAAACATTTAACCGACAAGTTAAAATAACTCTTGCTTGTCCTAACCAATTTGTCAATTCTTGAGAAATTTTATTTAATGCTTGTATAGGTGAAGATTCTCCCATTTCATCAACACCATCTAACAATAAACAAAAATTACCTTGATAAAATTCTGTTTGTAGTTGTGCTTCTATTTCTGAAGTAGGAACAATATTTATTAACCTGATAGCATCAGGTAGCCATTTTTTCAGAATATAATCAGCTAATGTCATACCTTGTAAGCTACCAAGAGAAATAAAAATGGAGAACTTCAAAATCCAGAAATTATTACTGTATTATGGAATTTTGAAACAAAAGCAATAAGTCGCAGATAAACAACATATTTTGTCCAAACGATGGTACTAATGACAAAATATCAGCCTAAAAAATTCTTATACATAGAGCCTTGGTAAACCCCTTGTATCGTAATAAGGAGAGAAAAGAGAAGGGGAAGTAGTACCGCAGTGAAATCAAAAGTCAAAAATTCATTGCCCGAATTATCACACCAATAAAACTCACTAAGCCAATTACAAGTAAAGCCACGCCGATAATTTCCGCACTGTGAGAGGTTTCGTAGGTATAGCGATCGCTTTGAATTTGTTTAAGTAACTGACGGTGTTCTCTCAACCCTAAAACCATTCCCAACATTCCCGTAACAATAAAAGACAACCCCACAATCACTGAAAATCTGACTGGGTTCAGGTGATGACTCAGACGAGTATTTTCAATCGCTCTGACAATGGTGGGAATACCAAAACCAAAACCAATTAAGGAAAGACAGGTGCGTATCCACGCCATTAATGTGCGGTCTGCTGCTGCCCGACTGCGGTATTTAGCTAGTTCTGTTCTATCTGCGGCTAAATCATTGGTAGAAAGTTGTTCAGGTGTTTCTGGATTTCTGATCATTAGAACCGCACAGGTAAAGCATCAAATCCCTTAAAAACTAAGGTATTACGACGGGGAACGGGGGGTCTTGTCGAATCAAACTGAAGATTTGGGAATCGCTTCAGCAAAGTAGAGAAGCAAATATTTAATTCCATCCGCGCCAGAACTGCACCTAGACAGAAATGGATACCAGGACCAAACGCTAAATGTTCATTAGGCGATCGCTCAATGTCAAAATTCTCTGGTAGAGTAAATTTTGCTGGGTCATGATTAGCTGCTGCTAATCCCAACGCAATCACACTACCTGCGGGAATTTTTTGACCACCAATTTCTAGATCTTCTTTGGCAGTGCGGAATACAAAGGACACCGAACTGTCATAACGGATGATTTCTTCAATCGCTGATGAGATAAGGGCGGGATTATCCTTGAGTTTCTGTAGCTGTTGGGGATGATTGAGCAAAGCTGATACCCCATTGGGGATTAAATCAGTAGTAGTTGAACGGCCAGCATTGAGAATGAGAATGCACAGGGAAGGTAATTCTGCAAAATCCAGGTTTTGCTCTGTGTAAGCCATTGTCAGCAAGCTAATCATATCTGTTCCTGGTTTTTGACGGCGTTCAGCTACGAGTTGGTTAATGAAAGTCGTGAATTGAGCAGCACTAGTATCAGCTTTCCGCGCCAATTCTTCTATATTGTCACCAATGGATGGAGCGCCCCAGAAAGAACTGGTATCCGTTGCCCACTTAATTAGGTTAGCGCGATCTCTTTCTGGTACACCAAAAATCTTGGCGATAATTAAGCTAGGTAAGGGTACAGATAGGTCAGAGACAATATCCATATAACCCTGATCTTGCACTTGATCTAATAAGGTATCGGTCGTTTTTTGAATAATGCCCCGCCAACTTTCTAAAGCACGGGTTGTAAAGCCTTGATTCGCTAGTTTTCGCATCCGCGAGTGATCAGGTGGGTCTTTTTCAATCATCGAGTTACCCGTCAGTTGCAAAAAGTTTTGAATCAAACTGACATCTAGATTACCCAATTGCTGAATAAACAAAGTCCGTCGCTCAGAACTAAGCCGTTCATCTCGCAAGGCAGCTTCTACATCTTGATACCGGGTTAAAATCCAGTAGTCCAAGGATGCTTCATAGTAAACCGGATTTTCTTCGCGGATACGTTTGTACAATGGATAGGGATTAGCAATGAATTCTGGTGCAAATAAGTCATAAGTTGGGGACTGCGGCGATCCATTCAATTCTAAATACTCTGGGGGAATTGATTGGGTAGTAGTAGGTGCATTCATATTATTTTTCCTAATTTAGAGTTTGCAATTCTCCTAGAATAAAAGTTTGATAAATAATCAACATCTGTCTAGCAAAAGATATCCAGACTAAACAATTTCTACTTAGGGAATGATTTGGGCAGAATTTTTTTATTCCCTTTGGCTAGAGTAAATACCTTGACGATTGCTATACTTGTAAACTTCCTGACAATTACTTTTATTGTTGTTTATTGAGTTCTTGACTCAGAAAATAATTGAGGAAAGTTCTGATTAGGGCAACAATTCCTAGTTTTCCTAGAGATTCAAAGGTTGAGCTTAGAGTGGTAGAGAGAATATCTGATCCTAACTGAAATTCTAATGCCAGCACTAGCCAAATTCCCAAGTTGAGTCGAATTTGTAGAAATCGGTTTTGACTATGATAATGGTTCAGAGAAATCGCTATTTTCCCGGTTTTCATTACACCCAATAAGATGCAAAAAACAGCAATTGATTCTAGTAAGAATTTGAGCAAAGTAATAACAAATGCTAACCCGCTCTCTAGCTGTTCAAGTAATACCATAATTTAGCTTTTTTTCTCACGCTCCAGGTGCAGAGAGGAACTAAAAAACTTCGGCGTTGCTGAAACCAGGTATGAATTTAAATGTAGAGATGTTCCATGGAACGTCTCTACAAGGATTTGGATATGATCAAAAATCATTTTCATACATCAAATCACCAACGCCAAAACTTCTTATTCCCCTCCTCGCTTGCGGGGAGGGGTTAGGGGTGGGGTCTTGTTTTCAAGTTAGGTTGTTTCTCTAAATTTGCGTTTATTCCAAATTGAGTAAAAACTACCTAGAATTGCTCCTAAAATTACATAAGCTATGATTGTGGGAATTACTTTTTGCTGTACGTTATTCAAGATAGCGATAAACAAGGCTAATCCGACATTACGAGCAATACAGGAAATTGCTAAAATTGGTTGTGTATCATCATTATGATCTCCTAAACTATGTCCTATTACTAAAGAGGCAATTACCATAATCGTAATCACAACCATTGGTAATCCCCAAACTTTAAAAAATAGGGGAATCCCTAAAATACCTGTCACAACAACCAGCAGCAACAAAAGAATATCAGCAATAAAATTTAAAGGTTGGGCGATGTTTTCGGCAAATTGAGGAACAAACTTTTGCAGGAAAAGACCGAGACTCACAGGCAAGAACTGTACCATGATCACTTGCTGGGCGACTTTTAAAATTGTCACTTTTTCTGAAATATTCTCAAATAGGGTGACAAAAATCCCCAAGGTGACGGGAGTAATGCAGACTGCAAGTATAGCGAGAGTTAATTGAAGACTGGCTGCGTAACAGAATCTGCCTCCAGCCTTTTGCGCTCGTTTTGTAGTCAGAGGCGCACCTGGAGAAGCCGCTAACAGGGCTAATCCTGTCATTACTCCTGGGGGTAAGTTAAACAGTTTTAGCAGCAGAATAACCACTAAAGGAACTAACACCACAACAGCTAAAAGCGCCCGGAATAGTAAAGCAGGTTTTCGCCATAGAGAAAGCATTTCTTCAAAACAAAGATTGCATCCTATGGCTAACATTAAAGAAAAAATCGTGATCTTAACGAAAATCAACAGTAAAGGATGGTGCATAACTGGAAATTAACCCTCTTTCCTCTGTGTCCTCTGTGCCTGGAGTGGTTAGATAAAGTACTTGTTAAACCGCAGAGGAAAAAAAGAGATTTTTCAAGTCACTTGTTAACTGCTATTGGACAAATAATATCTCTGAACTCAACTTTCTATTACTATCCCTGGTAATAGATATTTCCGAAATATAGATTGTGATAATTTCTACTCACGCGGATAAAAGAATTACATAAAAAAGCTCTAATTTTTCATTGTTGAAGATAATAATTAAATCTGCTTCGCAGTTGTTCAATTGTTAAATCTTGCGTCCAATATTCTATTAAAGCATGACCAAATGCCCACGCGTTGCGATCTGGTGTAGAAGGGTTTTCTAACAATAATGGCCACAGGGATAATAAATCAAAGTTACGGGATTTAGAATTATCTGTATTTAATAGGGGAAAAAGTTCATAAGCCATTTGTAATTTCCCAATCACTATGGGTAATTGTTCAACGGGAATTTGTTCTGCTAATAAATAAGCTAGAGCGGGAGAACCTGTTGATAATGTGGAAATAAATTGTAAAATCGGACTTTTTAATAGTGCGGTAATTCCTTGGGTAGTTGTCATCTGAAATGTGTAATGTTCAATAATCTTAGCTGCTGCTGAAGTCCGAATTTCTAAATTCCGTAAAAAGCGAGTTAGTCGTAATTGTTTAGCTGGATCTATTGCTGCTAATAATCCTGAAGATAAAGCCTCTATATTCCAATCAGTTCGATTATTTTGCGGATCATTTGTAACGACAGGTAAAACTAAATTAGCAAAATTTCCTAATAGTTCTTGGCGGTATTTTGTGGCTTCTCGAATAGAAATCTCTTTTGGTTTTTCTCCGGTTTCCCAATTATAAGGAGGTTGCCATTCACGAATAGGACGCAACCGATCTACTTGAGTTACAATGGTAATTATCGGTAAATCTGCAATTTCTGATTTTACATCTTGAATAAAATCTACATCCATTTGGAGAGCAGGATCAAGTGCTGGAGTAACTAATAATAGTAAATCAGCATTACTGGCATAATCAATGACTAAATCCCGCAAATCTTCCCGTTTTACCTGTTCATAACCGGGAGTATCCCAAAGATTGAGAGTTTCTCCATTTTCTGTTTCCCAATGGTAATTTTGAATTTTATCTGTACTGGGTAAAACATCAACCGCAGCTAATTCATTTTGAAAAAGAGTATTAATTAAACTACTTTTACCTGCACCTGTGCGCCCAATAATGAGAATATTTACTGGCTTTTGGGCAACTATTTCTGGGGGTTCAGCTTGAGTGAGAATGTCTCGCAGGGTTTGGGTTTTAACTTGGGGTAGGGTGGGAGTAGGTAATTCGATTTTAGTGCCGGCATAGAGAACGATCGCTTGTTTACATAAATTCCGCAAAGCCGCTTCTCGTAACAGTTGACTTAAATTTATTAATAATTCTTGAGAAGCCCTATTACCAACGCCTTCACTTGCTTTTTTTGCTACCGCAGTCAGAGGATTTAAAACCCATTGCGCCCAATTCCAAACTTTCCACAATTTCCGCGCTGAGGGTTCTAGTTTGCGATAAACTTCGTAAGTTTGATAAGCTTGTCCAACTGTTACTTGATTGAGAACAGGAGATAATTTTTGCATCCATTGATCCATATCATCTACTGTGCCGCGAATTAGTCCATAAACTTGGGGAATGTAAATATTTAAAAGCGGATATTTAACTTCAGGATTATAGATATGAGAAATTGCTACTACTAAATCTTGACATCTTTTCCAAAAAGTTTGCCAATCTTCCCAAATAGGTAAATCATTTGCGGCTGCGGTGAGAATATTTTGTAATGCTGTTTCTACTTCTTTAGTAGTATCTGTTCCCCTAATTAAATTATTCTCTGTGGTAGTTTCTAACTCTTCTCTAACTTCTGCTAAAACAGCTTCAATTTGATTTATTGCCGGTTTAGTCCAGCGTACCAGCAACCACCGCCAACCGACAAATACAAATGTGAATAAAGCCCAAATCCAACTTAATCCCCAAGTATGAATTTGTGTTCCTGCGGAAATGAGAAGAAAAGAGATAATTACTGCAATTGGTGAAACTAAGATAATCCATTGCCAGAGTTTTAACCGTATCATTGTTTTATACCTAATGCTATTGTATTTTGTATATTTCTATTGCGGATGCTGGGTTGCTGCTTTATTATCTATGTTATCAGGGAAATAACATCCTATACGGATGCTAGTATCATTACATGACGAATACGCAAGATAATATTAACGATGGAGAGGAAAATTTAATCAAGGAAAGATTACGGGAATCTGCTGCTCAAATTCGAGCTATTTTTCTCCCCAAGAAACCCATCCTTACGCAACCATTCACTGGAGTTAAAAACAATGTTGCAGTTGCTGAAGTATATATAGGTGATGTAGTTTTTTGTGCAGGAACAACATCTAACAAGAAAACTATAATTCCTATACCTAAACTAAAGTCAGAAGGAGGACAATTTGAGCCACAATTTGATCCGTATGCTCAACGTATTATGAATACTTGTTCTGAATATAAGGTATTATCAACAATTGCAGATACTCTTCAAATGTACTACGATCTGGAAGTAGAAGGGTGTCTTTATCTTTATACAGACTTAAACCTTTGCCCAAGTTGTGAAGATGTTAAAAGACAGTTTGAGAAAAAGTTTCCAAATATGAAGGTAGAAGTATTTTGGGACTACCCCTATCCTCCAAAGTAACAAGGTAAGGCTGTTCTAGGACTATATATATTCAGATACATAATTTAGAAAGAGGAGATTTGTATGATATTACAATCAATCCAACATTCCAGCGTTAACCAGCAAGTATTACGTACAATTCCTGATAATCTTCAGGTTTTATCTAATAAAATTGAGCTAGAACATTATGAAGAATTATATGAATTAGGGGCTGATGGCACTGCTTCACTAGAGGATGATTTAAGAGCAGTTCTAGAAAAATTCAGTAATGGAAATGAGTCACTCAATCATCTTCGATATATGTGGATGACACTTATCTTGAGTCTAGCTGTAGAACCGACTTTAGAATATTATGATTCAAGTAATTCATTACCAAAAATAATTATTCAATTGTTAGAAAAATTCTTACGAAAACCTATTAATAGTTCACGTAAGACTATCAATATTACTCCCGATAATCTCGATAAATTAATTAATGAAATATTCAAATCTCATAAATCTTATTTTCATAAACAAGGAGCAAATTTTCAAGCAATTAGTGAAGCGCTAGATGTCTTTTATAATGCAATTAAAGTTATAAAATATGACCAATCATTAGAATCAATTTTAGAAATTCTAGATGATTGTTTAGAAGGTTCTGCAATTTTTCCAGGTTCTTATGGCAGACGTGAGTTATTTGACTGGTGGTTATTAGATGTTGTACCTGCTAGTTATAATTTATTACCCCCTAAATCATTTTATGTAGTAGAGGGAGTAAAAAATAAAGAAGAAATTAAATTGCGTCAAACTAGGTTATTAAACAAAATTAGTAGAGAGATAAGGTCTTATATACCTCAAGTAATGGTAAAATCATATATTCCAGACAATAAATATATCTTTCCCCATCCAGCAAAAAGTCATATTAGCTCATGTAAAAATAGTCAAAAGATATATTTTCAGTCCAAAATTACTCAATTAGTTTAGTATTTAAAGGAAGTTATATAATATGAGTGAGCAACAGAATACTAGTCAAGACATAATAGGCAAATTAGTACAATCTCTCCAAACTGGAGACTTTAGTGATGAAGAAAACGAATTTGGTTTAGAAAAAGAAAGCTATGGAGAGGAATACACAACCCAACTACAAACAGCTTTCAATAATTTTCTTAAAAAAGATGCCTTTCAAGTTGGACAATTAGTGAAATGGAAAAAAAATCTCAAGAATAGACAATTACCTTACATAAGTCAACCAGCTATTGTTGTGGAAATACTAAACGAACCAGTTATTAGCAATGAAGAAGAATCTGGTAGTCCATATTTTCGAGAAAATCTGGATATTATCTTAGGAATATTGGTTGATGATGAGAAGTTTTTTACTTTTTACTATGATAGTAAGAGATTTGAGGCTTACTAAATTCTGATCAAGTCAACAATTATTTAGTTTTACCAAATTTAATCACAAAAGCGATCGCAATACTCACCATCAAAATCAATGCCATACTCAAAGCTGAACCAAAACCCCAATTTTGACTAGCACCAAGAAACTGATTATAAACTAACCGCGCAGCCGTCATACTCGAAGCACCACCAAGTAATTCAGGGTCTATAAAATCCCCCAAACCAGTAATAAAAACTAGCAGCGAACCAGCAGCAATTCCTGGTAAAACTTGCGGTACAGTCACCTTGCAAAAAGTTTGTACTGGATTTGCACCTAAATCAGCAGCAGCTTCTAATAACTGCTTGTCTAACTTTTCTAAAGAAGCATATAAAATTAACACTATATAAGGTAACAAGCTGTAACTCATGCCAATTAATACCGCCGAGTTACTATTAAGAATATCTAACGTAGGTAAACCAAAACTGGTTAATAAACTATTTAATAATCCAGTAGGACGCAAAATTGTAATCCATGCGTAAGAACGCAATAAAGAAGAAGTCCATAAAGGCAAAACAAAAGCCAAAACTAACAAATTTTGCCAACGCTGTGGCACAATTAAAGCAATCCAATAAGCAACTGGAAAACCTAAAATTAAAGTAATAATAGTAGTAGTAAATGCTAAAAAAAGTGAATTGAATATAACTTTTAAATAAATGGGTTCAAAAATGCGAATATAGTTACCCCAACCACTAGGATTTACTAGATCACCTGGTCGAATATCCGGTACTAAACTTAATTCAAAAATGATTAATGTTGGCAAAACTAGCAGTATTAATAACCAAATACCAGATGGTGCTAGTAATGCCAAGGGAGACAACCAATTTGTCCACGCAGGTTGTAATTTCTCTGTTTTGCTCAGATCGTTAGAAGATTCCATTTGAGAATTGGGGATTGGTGATTGTGGACTGAAGGAGGCTAGAAGCCTATCCCAGAAAAGTTATATATTTATTGTGGGGTGGGCATCCTGCCCGCCCATTTTAAGTTAGTAATTGAGTCCAATAGCGTTCATATACTTCTTCAAATTTTCCTAAAGGAGTCACACGTTCACATTTTGCTAAAAGTGATTCAGGCGGAAATAAATTAGTATTCTCTTGAATTTCCTGTGGTAACTGTTCAAATCCAGCCCGATTAGGAGTAGAAATATATAGTCTTTCCGAAATTGCTGCGGCTACTTCTGGTTTCAAAATTAAATTAATCCAGGCATAAGCACCAGCTATGTTAGGATTAGATTTGGGAATAACAATAGTATCAGTCCATAATGAAGAACCACTGCGAGGAATTACAAATTTTAATTTAGGGTTTTCTTGAGAAATTCTGACTGCATCAGCAGAATAACACATCGCAATTGATAAGTCTCCCGCCAGAATTTTATTTTGCCAAGCATCAGTATCAAAAGCCGCGATCGCAGGTTTTAATAATTGCAATTTCTGATATGCTTGTTTAACTTCATTTTCATTTTGTGAATTATAGGAATAACCCAACATCCGCAACGTTGCCCCCATTACCTCCCGCACATCATTGAGTAAAGTAAAGCGTTTATTTAGTTTATCCTGATTTTGCCAAAGATATTCCCAATCTTCCGGGGGATTTGCCAACTTTTCTGAGTTGTATAGTAAACCAGTTGTTCCCCAATTAAAGGGAATACTATAACGGTTATTGGGGTCATAAATAGGATCATTAAATTGGGGAAATAAATTATCTAAACCAATTAAACGGCTATGATCTATTTCTGCTAATAACCCTTTTTCCGCCATCTTCTTTACCATATAGTCAGATGGATAGATGATGCTATAAGTACCACCACCTCCAGCTTGCAACTTAGCCAACATCACATCATTGGATTCATATACATCTGCTATTACTTTCATCCCCGTTTGCGTAATAAAGGTAGTTAGTAATTCTTTATCTGTATATTGTGTCCAGGTATAAATATATAGTTTGTCATTATGATTAGAGCTAATATAGTTTGACCCCACATTAGCTAGTCGCCAACCACAACTACCTAAAGATAAGGTAGAAAATGCTGCCGTTGTTTTGAGAAAATTACGTCTGTTAGTCATCTACAGAAATTGATAATTGATAATTCATTTTTATTTTTGAAGCTTCTACATATTCTTCCTTCTTCCTTCTTCTTCCTTCTTCTTCCTTCTTCTTTCTTCCTCCTTCATTCTTCCTTCTTTCTTCCTCCTGACTCCTGACTCCTGACTCCTGACTCCTTCTTCCTGACTCCTTTCATAAATTGTCAATTTGACTAATAGCTAAACAGTCAGATTTTTCCCACCAAGCATAAATGGGTGTATTCCTGTCTGGTAAGCTACCATAAGTATTAGGTTGTAAAACATTGAGGTTAATACCGTTGATTAATTCCACAACATAATTAACATGAGTACCTAAATACATGACATTAATTAACCGTCCCTCAAAACAGTTTGTGGGTATATTAGGTTGATAAAGGGAAAGTTGAATTTTCTCAGGACGGACACTAACAACAACACTTTGAGCTATTTTTAAAGGAGTTTGTTCGTTGCGACCAACAAGAATTGTTAATCCAGTTTTAGTAGAAATTTTGATAGATTCTGCATCTACTTCGACAATTTCACCACTAAATAGATTAGTATCACCAATAAAATCAGCTACAAAAGGTGTTTGGGGGCGTTCGTAAATTTGACTGGGAGTACCAATTTGTTCTATTTTGCCTTGGTTCATCACCGCAATGCGATCAGATAAACATAGTGCTTCTTCCTGATCATGTGTCACCATAACAAAGGTTAACCCTAAATCCTTGTGAAGATTGGATAACTCAACTTGCATCTCTTTGCGAAGTTTCAAATCTAATGCTCCCAGAGGTTCATCTAGAAGGATGACTGCGGGACGATTAACCAAAGCCCTCGCTAAGGCTACTCGTTGTTGTTGACCACCTGACAGTTGACTGGGAACACGCGATCGCAAACTTTCCATTTTTACGAGTTTTAAAGCTTCTGTGACGCGACTAGCAATTTCTGATTTAGATATTTTTTTTAATCGCAGTCCAAAAGCAATGTTTTCCCACACATTCAAGTGATTAAATAAAGCATAACTTTGAAATACAGTATTCACAGGTCGCCGATAAGGAGGAACATCGGTCATTAACTGACCTTGAATTAGTAACTTACCAGCGTCAACCCTTTCAAATCCAGCAATTAAGCGGAGTGTAGTTGTCTTTCCACAACCAGAGGGACCTAAAATACTAAAGAACTCTCCCTGTCTAACATCCAAATCTATTCCATGTACTGCGGGTTCTTGGTTGAAAAACTTGAATACGTTACGCAATTCAACATCAAGTGGCTGTAATGTTTTTGAACCTCTTTGATTCTGCATCGCAGTTTGAGCCATAATCTTCAGTAGAATACCCTGATATTAATAAAATCAATTTAATCTAGTCAGTTGTTAGTTGTCACTTGTAAAGTTTTCATCTGTTACCTATTACCTATTTATCCCAAAACTTTTTTTGGTCTTATGACTATCTTACCATCATTACTTAGTATAACAAAAAATACACGCACAGTTGGACGTGGTGTCCAATCCACATTTGTAATTTTATTCACATTATTAATGTTATCTGGAATCGGCGCTAGATTAATTTATTTGCAAATTATCGAAGGAAAAAACCACCGCACCCGTGCAGAATCCAACCGCATTCGCATTATTTCCAAACAACCAGAAAGAGGTAATATTTTTGACAGGAATGGTAAATTATTAGCCAGCACTCGTTATCCTCGGTCTGTGTACTTATGGCCAATGGCACACACTAAACCCTCCTGGTCTGTGGTTGGTCCACGTCTAGCCAAAATTCTCGACACCCCCCAAGAAGAGATTGAGAAAACACTTGAACAATCTGCTATCAACCCTTCTTCACTAATTCGCATTGCTCGCAATTTAAATGAAGCACAGGTGACAGCATTAAAAGAGTATGAAAATGAACTACCAGGTGTAGAAATAAATACGGAAGCTGTTCGTTATTATCCCCACGGTCAAGAGTTAGCTCATATACTTGGTTATACTCGTGAAATCACTGCTAAACAATTAGAAAAAAGGAAAGCAGAAGGCTACCGATTGGGAGATGTGACAGGTCAAATGGGGGTGGAAAAAGCCTATGAAAAATTGTTAAGAGGTGAAT
This sequence comes from Dolichospermum sp. OTE_75_concoct_329_sub, assembly GCA_031376645.1. GTDB lineage: Bacteria > Cyanobacteriota > Cyanobacteriia > Cyanobacteriales > Nostocaceae > Dolichospermum. The sequence continues at coordinate 43,286 of JANMEE010000154.1, forward strand.
GGGGCGGACAGCAGATAGAGGTAGATGGTAGCGGTAGACCCATAAAAGTGTTGGGAAGTAAACAAGCAAAAGCTGGTAATGATTTGCACTTAACTATAGATTTAGATATGCAAATGGCAGCAGAAAAAGCTTTAGGTAAGCGTAATGGCGCAATAGTCGCAATTGACCCTAAAAATGGGGCTATCTTAGCAATGGTGTCTCATCCTACTTTCGACCCCAATATCTTTTCCAAGCAAAAACTTTCTCAAAAAGATTGGGAAACCGTTCAAGGTTCTGACCACCCTTTAGTCAATCGTGCTATTAGTGCATTTCCCCCAGCCAGTACCTTTAAAATTGTCACCACAACGGCCGGACTAGAATCAGGTAAATTTTCTCCTGATACAGTATTACAAACCTACGGTTCTTTAAATATCGGTGGAACTAGGTTTGGTGAATGGAATCATGCTGGTTTTGGACCATTGGGTTTTGTGGGCGCATTACAATGGAGTAGCGATACCTTCTTTTATCAAATTGGTAAGCGAGTCGGTGGACCAACATTGATTGAATGGACTCGTAAATATGGATTTGGTCAAAAAACCGGCCTTGAATTTACCACAGAAGAATCTAAGGGTTTAGTTCCCGATGAAAATTGGAAACAGAAAGCATGGAAAATACCTTGGAGTGTAGGCGACACTGTGAATATGTCCATTGGCCAAGGGGCTTTACAAGCTACCCCTTTACAAGTCGCTGTCATGTTTGCTGTACCTGCTAATAGTGGTTATCGAGTGCAACCCCATTTGTTGAAAGATAATGAAGAAGCTAAAAGCTGGAGACAATCATTAAATCTCAAACCTACAACCATCAAAATTTTGCGTGAAGGATTGCGGAAGGTAGTCCATGAAGGCACAGGTAAGGCATTAAATGTCCCAACTCTTCCCCCAGTATCTGGTAAGAGTGGGACTGCTGAAGCTTGGAGAGGAGGAGTTAAAGAAAATCACGCTTGGTTTGGGGCTTATGCACCTGCGGATAAGCCAGAAATTTTAGTCGTGGCCTTTGCTGAACATTCCGGTGGTGGTGGTGGTAGTGTGGCTGCACCAATGATTTTAGAAATTATGGAAAAACATTTTGCTCGAAAATAACTAGGTTAGCGTTAGAACTTGTCACTGCTACTTAATGTCTTCACTTAAAAGCATAAAAAAAGACCCTGAAATTTTCTCCAGGGTACATACACGTTTTTCAGGCATTAATAAACTTAAGCCTATTCAACCTCGAGAAATATTGCTACTACCTAAAGTAGAGTTAATTAAAATATTTTTGCTTTTGGTGAATAAGAAGTTGTTTTTTTTATTGATCTTGATCATCAGTGGAAATCGCGTCACAATAATAGTTAAAATGCCGTAATTTATCTTTACAATGTCCCTCTCCCAACTAACTCCCACCCTTTCCTCTCCCCACACCCCCACAGAAAACTACTGGGGATATGATTATGATTTAGTCATCGTCGGTGGTGGAATTGTCGGCTTAACCCTAGCCGCAGCTTTAAAAGACTCGGGGTTAAGCATCCTTCTCATTGAGGCTAAAGTTGCATCAGCCGCAGCAGCTAAAGGACAGGCTTATGCTGTACATATGTTATCAGCACAAATTTTCCAAGGCATTGGTTTATGGGATAAAATTCTCCCCAATGTTGCCAAATATAACCAAGTTTGTCTCTCTGATGCTGATTATCCCGATGTAGTCAATTTTCAAACTGCTGATTTAGGTACACCAGAGTTAGGTTTTGTAGCAGAACATTATGCACTGTTAGAACCCTTACAAGAATTTGTTCGCAACTGTGCAAATGTAACTATTTTGTGTCCAGCAGAAGTAGTCAGTACACAAAATGAGAGAGATATAGTTACTATTAATATTAAAATTGCCGATGAGAAAAGGATAATTCGCAGTAAATTGTTAGTAGCTGCCGATGGTTCAAAATCTCCCCTTCGTCAAGCTGCGGGCATTAAAACTAAAGGTTGGAAATATTGGCAATCATGTATTGTGGCTTTTGTGAAACCAGAAAATTCCCACAATAACACTGCTTACGAAAAGTTTTGGTCAAGTGGTCCATTTGCAATATTACCTTTACCTGGAAACCGTTGTCGCATTGTTTGGACTGCACCCCATGAGGAAGCAAAAGCCCTGTGTGCATTGAATGATCAGGAGTTTTTAGCAGAACTGACTAAACGCTATGGTCAGCATGGGGGTAAATTGGAATTATTAGGAGACAGGTTTGTTTTTCAGGTACAGTTAATGCAGAGCGATCGCTATGTTCTCCCCCGTTTAGCCTTAATTGGTGATGCAGCACATAACTGTCATCCCGTCGGTGGACAAGGTTTAAATTTGGGGATTCGTGACGCAGCAGCATTAGCCGAAATCATCCAAACGGCACATAAACATCGTCAAGATATTGGGAATATTTCCATTCTCAAGCAATATGAAAGCTGGAGAAAAAAGGAAAACCTCGCAATTTTAGGTTTCACCGATTTATTAGATCGAGTTTTTTCTAATAACTTTTTACCAATTGTCATAATTCGCCGTTTGGGTTTGTGGATAATGCAACGAGTTCCCATAGTCAAAATATTCGCCCTAAAATTAATGATTGGCTTAAAAGGAAAAACTCCACAACTAGCCAAACGGTGAAATTACCAAAACCAAAATATCGTAGGGTGCGTCAGACTCGATAACTTAGCAAATCTCCATAGATTTTGACATCTGACGCACCTTACAAATGTACTTCTTGTAATAGTTAACAACATCAACCTAATAACTAAGGAAAGTGAGAGATATCATGACTCAAACTTTAGAAAATGCTCTTAATTTAGTAGAAGAAGAACAACGATTCTACCGTCCTGGAGTAAGCTGGGAAAAGTTCCAAGCAATTCAAAAAGCATTTGAAAATGTACCAGGAGTGCGTTTATTTTATTGTGAAGGAGTTTTAGAAATCGTGAGTATTAGTAAACCACATGAAGCAATTAGTAGTTTAATGGCTGCACTACTAACCAAACACTTTGAAATAGAGGAAATTGAATTTTTCCCCAGTGGTAGCTATTCGCAAATTGTTCCTGGTATAGTTGAGTATCAAGCCGATTTATCCTATTGTTTTGAAACAGATAAAAATAGACCAGATTTATGTATTGAAATTGTTATTACTAGCGGGAGTCCTATCAAACTGAAGAAATACAAATTAATGCAAGTTCCCGAAGTTTGGTTTTGGGAAGATGGAACACTGAAAATTTACTGTTTGCGACAAGAAGAATATGCGAAAGTTAATAATAGTGAATTGTTACCAAAATTAGATTTATCTTTATTGAATCGTTGTTTATTATTATCTTCCCCCCTAGAAGCAATCAAAGAATTTCGTCGAGGGATTTAATAGTTCCTCGTTCCCAGCTTCTAGCTGGGAATGTAATCAATAAGGCTCTGACTTCTGAATAATCTACCTAAGTTCGATGTAAGAAAATCAGCTATAAATAAGTTTTCAAAAGGGTTATCGCCAAAGTTCCAATTATAGGTGAGGTCGTTACCAGGGTCTGTGGCTGTGGTGCTGAATGTGCTGATTTTACCTTCTTGAATATTTAATTCTACCGTAACGTTGTTGATGGTGGGGGCGATGTTGTTGACGGTGACGGTGACTGTGACTTCGTTGGAGATGGCGTTGTTGTCTAGGATGATGTAGGTGAAGGTGTCTGTACCGACGAAGTTGTTGTTGGGTGTGTAGGTGAGGGTGCTGTCGGGGTTGATGATGTTAAAAACTTCAGTGCGATCGCTGATCTTCTAGGTTGGGTTGAGGAACGAAACCCAACATTAACGATATCTAAAAGAATTGATAAATATAAATAATGAAACGCCTTTCTTTTGGTATGGCTGCGGCGTTACTGGGAGTAGAGAGAGTAACTTTTATCCTCAAATTAAATGATTATGGAGTGCCATTAATTAATTTAAGTGCAGAGGAATTATTATCAGATATAGAAAATGCCTAACACCAGTGAAATTGTTATCAATACTTCTCCTTTAAAAGCTCATTGGTGTCAACTTAACGTAAAACCCATGGACCCCCTGAGAATGAATTCCCAGTCTAATAGCAAAAGTCATCTAAAGATGACTAAATAACTATAAAAATTTTTAAATTCTTTAGTAAACTTCAGTTTACTTTCGTTATTAGCCCGGAAATTCATTTCTGGGCGGGTTTGTCAGCTAACAGACAAGATATTTTTAGCCTAAGTTAACACCTATGAGCAGTGCTAAACCCCTACACATCAAGTTTGTAGGGTGCGTTAGCGACAGCGTAACGCACCATCAAAAAAGAAATTAAGAAACTTCTATCTTTTCCTTACCTGCATTCAAAGCTACAACATCCTGCAACCTCGAAATCACAAAAGACTTCTCCAAATAAGACAACAAACCACCAGCTTTTGGACCTTTTTCTTTATTCAAAAAAGATAGATATAAAGCCTTAAAAGCAATTGGTTGTTGAATCCCTAACTCCTTAGTAGTCGAGAAAATTATAGTTTGTAATTCCTCAGCTTCCCAATTAGGAATATTCTGCAAATTCTCCATCAATTTTTGCAAATAAGCAACTTGTTCCGCATTAAAATCATTAGCTTTGTCGGGAACTTGTTCCAAATAAAGAACTAACTTTTCTTCTTCATCTGCATAATCTTGTAACCACAATTGAGCAGCAGCAATCCTTTGATTAATAATTTGCTGATCATACTCATTTAAAGGCTGTGAACTACGTTGGATAACCTCATCCTGAATATTTAAACGCGGAACTTGCAACAGAGAAATCAACGTACTAAAATCAAAAGGTTGGAAAGTTTTAATTTCATCCCCTACCTGCGCGTAAAATAACGGCATTAATTCCTCAGTTAATTCAGGAGATTTAGAATACTTGTTAATTAAAGTATCGTAATCTCTAAATAAACGAGTAGTAGTTTCATAATTTGGCGCAAAATTAATTACAGTTCTTGGCTGAGTCCGCAACATTAAAAAGCGCAGTAATTCAGGAGGAAGTAAAGCCGCAATTTCTTTTGCACCCGAACCTACACCCTTAGAAGAACTCATCTTCGTCCCATTAACAAGAATGAATTCATAAGGAGAATGGAAAGGAGGTTGCTTCTGTAAAACCTTACGACTAATAGCATTAGCAACATCTCTAGAACCACCTTTTTGAGAGTGATCCTTACCTGCCATTTCAATAGTTACACCCTGTACATCCCACTTGGCTACCCATTCCACCTTCCAAGGTAATTTACCATTACCATTAAAAGGAGAAACCCAACCAGAATGTCCACAACCGTTTGTATAATCAGTTGCCTCTGGTTTGCAAGTGTAAAAAACTTCTGAACCGTTATAATCTGTAGTGACAGTTGTGGCAATTTTACCGCAATTTTCACAAATAACTTGAAAAGGATACCAGTTATTGGGACGATCAGCCTTACTGACTTCTTTATATGCTTCTCTCACCAAATGAGCATTTTTTAAGAAAGTGTCAATATGAGAATTAAGCTGGCCAGAACGATATAAATCTCGGAGAAAATAAGTTTCTGGTTTAATTCCTAGATACTCGAAAACTTCAAAAAATTCACCAATGAAATATTTAGCATAATCACTAGTATCCTCATCAGGTGAAGGTACATTACACAGAGGAAAACCCAAATAAGGAGAAAACTTTTCCTGATCTAAGTATTTTGGAACTGTATCCAGTGCGTCATAGTCATCCACACCATACAAGAACTTGACGGGCTTACCTGCGTGTTTCAAGGCCCGGTAAATCACATCATGGATAACTACACCCCGTAAAGACCCAACGTGTACCCGTCCTGATGGAGTCTTAGAATCATTAACTACCTGGTAGCCTACTGCATCAGCAGCAATTTTATCAGCCCAAAACATTTGCTATTTATCTTTTCACAATCCATCCATTTTAACTTTTGTCATGGAGAATAATCTCATTGTTGACTAAGTTCAATAATATTTCCATCAGGATCTTTAATAAAAATAGCCGCACGGCTAGAAGCACTAGCTTGAAAAGGATAATTTTTAGCGGTTAACTCATCCTTTGCAACCTGTAAATCAAGTACAGCAAAAGCAGCATGAGGATTTTGTCCCCATTTTTCTTGTTGCTTATCAGTGGGTACATGATTTGCAACTATGAGATGAAGTTGATAATTACTAATTTGATACCAGACACCGGGATATTTTAAAGGACGTTCTACTTTATTTAATCCTAATACCTGACTATAAAAATATTCAGAACGTTCTAAATCAGTTATAAGAATAGCAGTATGAAGACTTTGGATAATTTGCATTTTCTTTGTTAAAAATATAGTACGATTTTATCTGTAAAATTACGACTTATGTAATTGATTAAAAATATATAAAGAAATATGACCTATATTTTTTATTAAATCATCATCAATTTTGACATTCTCTTTCCTAAATATGCAATTTATTTTTTACCACTAATTATTATAACGTTAAACTGTGGAATAATTCTTGTGGAATTACCCTAATTGTTTTTATGTCCGCAAAAGAATCTGATCTAAAAATTCAGGCTCAAGTAATATTAGATGCAATAGCTTTTACTCCTTTTGAGCAATGTCAACCCTTAAACCGCAGGTTTGATAACATAACTCGTAGTCCTGGCATTTACGCTATTAGACACAAAACTGAAGGATTACTTTACATTGGTAAAGCACAAAATCTACGTAGTCGTTTCAGTGGAGGTCACAAAGCTTTTTTATGGGCATGGCTAGATAAATATAGAGATGAAGATGTGCGTATTGCAGTACAAGCAATTTCTCATTGGGAAAATCCTGGGCTATTATTGGAGTTAGAAGCAATTATCCTCAGAGCTACTGAACCTCCTTACAACGTTCAAATACCAAGTGAGCAGTAACATTATGCAAGTAGAACTTTTAGAGCAACTTTCCGCTACTGACGCTAAAATTATCTTAGAATGCTTGCCAGAAAAAATAAAAGCAGCTTTAATTGCCCGTGCTGCTGAAATTGACTATCCAGTAGAAGCTATTATTGAAATGGCGATCGCTAGTTTCCTAGATACCGAAGCATTAGGTTTCGTAGACTGCAAACCAGGACGAGGACAATAGCAAACAACAAATATATATTAGTATTATTGAAGACTAATATATGATCCTTAAAATCATATACAAATCTTGCTCTATTTTAACTGTTTTAATGGAGAATAAAATCATTATTCAATTTTATGTAAAATTAGGGTTTATGTAATTGATTGAAAATATATAAATATACTAAAAACGGCTAAAATCTGGACTTTTTTACAATACAAAGAAGAAGTTAAAAGCCTCTCCCCGTTCCGGGCAGAGGTTTGGAGAGGGGTTCTATATTTGGTTAAACTATGAACCGTTTGTAGTATAAATATGACCTATATTTTTTATTGAATCATCATCAATTTTGACAATAATTTCTCACATATTCCCTAAAAACGGAAGACAATTGAAACAATATTTTACCATTGTTTATTTTTATGACTAAATACCGTTGTTGTAAAGATTGTAAACCATTATTAAAATTAACTGATGATAAGTTTAAACTTTGTCTTAATTCTTCTCTGGAAATAGGTTGTTCAAACTTACTCAGTTGTACTACTATTTCTTTTTCTGTGAGTGATAGATAGTTAAATATCTCTTGAAAATGAGACTGCATTTTAGTGGTAATATGTAAAGTATTCTCAGCTAGAAAATCAATTACTTGACCATCATAGTTTTTATTAATTAACATGATAATATTTTTTAAATACATCAAATTACCTTCATATAACTTGATTAAGTTTAACCAGCTTTCTTCATCTTCTAATCCTGTGTTTTTTAAAATATCTGTATTGTCTAATCCTGACAATTCTAAACATCTAATAGGATATAATTCCTCCAACTATAACACCAGATATAGTTGTAAACATAAGAAATGGATATCGTCTTATTTTTGATCGCTCAAAAGGTACGGGTTTCATTGTAACTGCTCAGGGACAAATCATTCGGGGATATAACAATTGGAGACCTAAATGGACAATTATTCATGCAATAAGACCAGATATGGTTATACTATATGACCCTTCAGGTGAGGCTGCAATTTATCACATAGCTGAGAATGGAGATATGTCATTCTTATATGGATACAAAGGCTGGGGTAAAAATCATCGCTCATTTACAAATGTAGGAGATAGTTTAGTAAGAATTGAGAATGCTAATGGACAAGCTGGTATATATCGAGTAGCAGATAATGGAATGTTTTATGATTACAAACCATAAAGATTGAAATCATAGTTATTAGAGTGCGTCAGACAAAAAAGTTATTGTTTTAATCATTAACTTCAATATCTCATACACCACTTATATCAAATTTTCCTAAAATGAGATGTATAGGGTGATGAGAGTGATATAGCGGTTCTCGGTCGGATGAAATACAATTTAGGGCGGGGTTTGCCCGCCCCTACAGAGTTTGCAATTTAATGACTGTATCTCACCTAAGTACATATCGCTATAGTGAACCGCTCCTTATGAATCGCTTTTAGGTTATGAGTTGGGAGTGCGATAGCGAACCGCGACCTAGAAATCGCTTTTAACCTTCTACCTTTCAATTTCCCAATCTTCTATTTTTAAACCTTCAACTCTGACAAATTCCTTAGTATTATGAGTAACTAAAATTAAATCATGAGACAATGCAATAGAAGCAATTAACAAATCATTATAACCAATAGGAGTACCAGTATTAGCTAATTGAGCGCGAATCCTACCAGCATTTAAAGCTGAAATATCATCTAAAGGCAAAGAAATAAATACTTCTAAAAATCGCTTAACTTTTGCCCAAACTTGATTAGGATTATCACTTCTCATCGCTCCATAAAATAACTCTAATTTAACAACTGAACAAACCGCAATATCTTCTAAATCAGTGTTCTCTAATTTCCTACGAATAATCAAATCTTCATTCAGATATTTAATACATACATTTGTATCCAACAAATATTTCATGACAATTTAAAATCCTCTAAATCATCAAAAACACCCTCTGAATCTATAGTTAAAGGAGTATCTTTTAAACATCCTGAAGTTTCTTCAAAAAAATTAGCAGGCCAACCTTTTCCTTTAGGTTGATTTTGCTGTTGAGAATCATTAATAGGTTTTAAAATAACAGTAATATTAAAATCAGTATTACTAACATCTAAAGGAATATCTAAATGCAATATTCCATCTTGACCAACATGAGAGTTTAAGGTTATTGTTTGCATAGTATTCAATCACATTAAATAGATTGGTTTTTACTAACATATACCTGATTATAAATTATATATTGAAAATTGCCAGCTTGAACATAACAACAAGCGCAATAGAAGGTATAACTTATTAGGTTATGAGTGGAGGATTATTATTACATCCTAAAAAAACAAAACCCCCTCATTTATGTAATGAGAGGGAATGTTTTTTAATATTAAACCTGGCATCGAGCTATTTTCACGGAGGGCTACCCCTCAACTATCGTCGCCGCAGCAGCGTTTCACCTCTGAGTTCGGGAAGGGATCAGTGTGGTTCCACCACGCCATAGACACCAGGAAAGCCTTGCGGAAGTCAAAAGTCAAAAGTCAAAAGTCAAAATTAAGTTTTGATGTCTGAGTTTTAACTTGACAAAACCCTGAAGACTGCAAAGAGGAAGAGAATTAGCAATAACAAAATTAAAATAGAGGTCAAGCCCTCGGTCTATTAGTACTTCTTTGCTTCATACATTACTGTACTTCCACATAAAGCCTATTAACGGGTGTTCTGCCCGTGACCTTACCTACTTACCGTAGTGAGAGTACTCATCTTGAGGTGGGCTTCCCACTTAGATGCTTTCAGCGGTTATCCTCTCCGCACTTGGCTACCCAGCGTTTACTGTTGGTACAATAACTGGTACACCAGCGGTGCGTTCCTCCCGGTCCTCTCGTACTAA
>JANMEE010000259.1:0-38957 GCA_031376645.1 Dolichospermum sp. OTE_75_concoct_329_sub
GAAATTGTCTGAATCAGGATATCCAGGATTTAAGGATTTTCAGGATTTTGGTTTGAAGTCTGACGTTTTAGATGTTGATTTGATGATTAATTCTCCTCCTGTGAGATTTAATATAGAAATTGTCTGAATCAGGATATCCAGGATTTAAGGATTTACAGGATTTTAGTTTGACGTTTGACATTTTGGATGTTGATTGGATGATTAATTCTACTGCTGTGAGATTTAATATGGAAATTGTCTGAATCAGGATATCCAGGATTTAAGGATTTTCAGGATTTTGGTTTGAAGTCTGACGTTTTAGATGTTGATTTGATGATTAATTCTCCTCCTGTGAGATTTAATATAGAATTAGTGGAAAATCAAAAATCTCTACATCACACAAATTCTTAAATCTAAAAAAATCCTTAACTCAAACTAACATCGGTGTAAATCCTAAAATCCTGGTTATCCTGATTCAGACAGTCACTATTTGATTTACCTGCGATCGCTATTTTCATAATATAATATATTAATTGGTTTTTGGATTTGCCAATTGCTTCACTTTTAATTGTGCTTCACTTCCAGATCTGCTACTATATGAAGAAGTAACTTATCTTGAGTAAATTATCATGCAATTAGTCACATTAAATCAATCAGGATATCTTCAAATTCCTGAAAATATTAGACAACAATTAGGTTTAGATCATCAATCAGAATTATCCTTGGAAATTCAAGATGGAAAACTAATTTTAAATCCAATTCAAAAAGAACCTCAACTTTACTATGAAGGTCATGTATTAGTTGCTGATACCGAATTATTAAGTGATGCTAATAGCGTAATTGAAGCAATACGCACCGAAAGAAATAATCAATTCACATCATGGTAAAAATTTTATTTGATACTTCTGTATTAGTAGCTGGGATTTTAGTTAAACACCCCAATCATTCTTCTTGTTGGTCATGGTTAGAGCAAGTTAAAACAGGAAAAATACAGGGATTTATAGTAACTCATACTCTAGCTGAATTATTCTCAGTTATCTCGTCTTTTCCATGTCAACCTCGATTTTCACCTCAACAAACTCAAAAACTTATTCAGGAAAACTTAAAAGAATTTGAGGTTATTTATTTGACGGAAGATGACTATTACCAAATCATCGAAAATATGGTTAATCTAAAGTTAAGTGGAGGAGCAATTTATGATAATTTAATTGCACATTCTGCTCTAAAAATAGGAGTTGATAACATCTTAACTCTAAATGCTAAACATTTTCTTCGTCTTGGTAATCACATTGCTGAATTAGTAGAAGTTCCATCATAAAACAAGGTATTGCTTTTGGTGGGAATGTGAGGGGTGCGTTTTTGATGATGGCAGACTATTAAGTCTTTGTCATTAATTTAACATTTCATTGAGAAGTCGGGGATCTTAGATAAGTTATTTGTATGGGATTTTGGGAAAAAAGAGTTTTGTCAATAATGGGGGGTCTATTCTCATAGTTATTGAGAATGATGGCAATAATTGCACCAGTTTTGGTGATTTCAGCTAGGGGGGTTGACAAGGTTCTGAGTTTCGGCTATGTTTATGTTACATCTAGAAATCTGTTCGCGCATATATATATTAATATTTTCAATTAATCTAAATCAGGATTTACAGGATTTTAGTTTGAAGTTTGACATTTTGGATGTTGATTTAATGATTAATTCTCCTCCTGTGAGATTTAATATAGAAATTGTCTGAATCAGGATATCCAGGATTTAAGGATTTTCAGGATTTTGGTTTGAAGTTTGACATTTTAGATGTTGATTTGATGATTAATTCTCCTCCTGTGAGATTTAATATGGAAATTGTCTGAATCAGGATATCCAGGATTTAAGGATTTTCAGGATTTTGGTTGAAGGTTTGAATATTGATTTGATGATTAATTCTAAAACTGCTCTTCGCTATCCAATCTTGTGGGATGAGCATCTAGTCCCTCCTTGTATTATTAGGGGACTTTTCTGACCGCACCACAAGAAATTCTGAGATATTTTTTTAATTGGAAGTCTCTAAGTAAACTTTTAACTTTTCAGCCACTACCTGGACGTAAGGTTCTTCTAAGATATTAAGGTGCCAACCAGGAACTTCATGAATTTCTAATTCTCCATCTACAAATTTTCTCCAACCTAATTCAGGAGGATCATAGCTATAGTTTACAGAAAAATCATCTTTGGCTTTAAATAAAAGCACTCGACCTGAATAAGTTTTGGGGGTATAATCCTTCAAAACTGAAATGACTGGTTCTGAATGGTAGATGTGCGGTAGATACTGAGTTCCATATCTTAGGCGATGAAACTTATTTCCCACCTGGAACTTGGCTTTTTCTAGAAATTCGGTGGGACTCAGCCGTAATAAATTAGAAAGCCTCTGACCCAGTGGTAATAGTTTGGGAATTTTTTCTATATAGGAATCAAACAAAGCCAATAACCCTATCTGCTGACCTTGGGCAACGAGCTGTTGAGCCACCTCGTAAGCGACCACACCACCGAAAGACATACCCATCAAAAAGTAAGGACCCTCCGGCTGAAGCGATCGCATTTCAAGAATGTAGTGAGCTGCTAAGTCCTCTATTTTAGGGAGGGAAAGCGGACTATCCGCCTGTTCTCCCATTCCATAATGCAGGGCATAAACAGGCTGAGATGTTCCTAAATAGCGACTCAAATTCTTGAAGTTAGTATAATGGGTAGCAAATACGGGGAGTCGGGAGCCACCAGTTTGAATGGGAACCAGAGAGTACCAACGGGATGCAGGAGTAGTAGTTTTTTGCAGAAAAGTTAGGATTTCTGCTTTATGCTCAACTATTTGTGTTTGCAAAGTTGATGTTAAAACTCCTTCGGGGGCGCTACAGCGCAGCTTGTCACCTTCAGTAAATAGCTTGACATCTAGACTGCGAAGGTAAGAGAGAAACTTATAAGTATTAGAAGTTACAAATTTTTCTTCTAGATTTGTTTGAGACTGAACAGGAACTGATCCAGACAGCCAACGTCCACTGGGAATACTTGGATAACCTTTGACCTTTTCCTTAGTACCTTCATATACTAAGACGCGGTTACCACTTTTCAGATGAGTCCAACGTCTTTGATAATAGGTAGGGTGACTCTCTATTTGGTCTAGCACTTGCACCGTTTTCAAAGGTATGCGGTAACGCTCGCCATAGACAAGTCCATCACCCGGCACTAACATGGGATAAGTGCCTAAATTAAATAGCTGTGCATTCTCAATAGCATCTTCCCCCAAAAATTCACCATATTTCATTAGTCCATGATTCCTTTCCCCTGCCATTAAGGTGCCATAGACAAATACTTCCACGCAATATTCATCTAATATATCCTCAATTTTTTTAAGGACAGATAGCAGCAAACTTTGAGGATTTTCATCACCAGCTTCACTAGACTGATAGTTATTGATAGCTAAGGCTAGTTTTTCGTAAAAATCATTTTCCTCAATTAATTCTGGCAGAATTGTATGATCCCGTAGCTGGGTAAACAGCCAGCTTAAAGGGACAGGATAGGGAGTCGTGATGATTACTTTGCCTGTTTGAGCTTGAATGTAATCAGAGGAAATGATGACATTACCTTCTTTCCACTCATGAGTATTTTTTTCTGGATAATTGCTAAAGCTGGAGCTATTAATTTCCTGTTTGATGTTGGCTATACTTTTGTATATTTTCATGGTTTTATAATGCTGTTATCTGATCAAGGTGAGAACAAAGTTTAGCTATTTTGTTAAAATCCCCATTCCCGAACTCAAGAAAATCAGTAATGTATTTATTAGACATTTGGTGAAAATTAAATGTGCGTTTTCTATAACCCTTGTAGAGACGTTCCATGGGTAGGGATTCTCGGCTCTACATTCTTTTCTGGAGATGTCTATTTCCTAGACTTTGGACACAAAAAAGTTTGATTAAGGGGGAAAGTTTATAAGATAATCTCTTCTCTTTGGGAATAACTATCTTCAGAGGAATTGACCACTTGCCAACATAGTATTTCTACACGTTCTGCTAGTTCTGCTATAGTCGGTATTTCATACAAGTCTCGCAGGGTCAGTTTTATCTGAAATGCTTCATAGACTCGATGCATCACTTGAGTTAAGCTCAACGAGTTAACTCCTAATTCAAAAAAGTTGTCGTGGATACTAACTGATTTCAATTTCAGAACTTGCATCCAAATATCAGTTAGATGCTGTTCAACTGGAGTGCGAGGGGCAACGAAGGTCTCTTTTGAGCTTGTTTGTGGACTCTCTAGCCTAGCTAAGGCGAGACGGTCTATCTTACCATTGAAGGTGAGGGGCATTACTTTCAGAAGCACAAAATTTGAAGGCACCATGTAGTCAGGTAGTTTCTGCTGTAAGAAACGCCGCAGTTGCTCAACTTTAATTGTCTGCTCTGGGTTCGCCGTAAAATAAGCTACTAGGCGTTTGTTACCAGGAACTTCTTCCTTGGCAATCACAGCACTTATTTTCACGCTGGGATGTTGTCTGAGGACGGCTTCAACTTCCCCAAGTTCGATCCGATTTCCACGGATTTTTACCTGATGATCGATGCGCCCAATATATTGGATAACACCATCTGGTAAATAGCGGGCTAAATCTCCTGTTTTGTAAAGTCTAGCTCCTAATTCCTCACTAAAGGGGTTAGGGATGAATTTCTCTTTTGTCAAATCTGGTCGGTTAAAATAGCCACTAGCCAAACCAACACCGCTAATGCAAATTTCGCCCATAACACCGGTGGGAACTGGTTGTAAATATTGATCAAGCAGATAAATTTGCATATCTGTGGGGCGACCTATGGGAACAAAGTGCTGCTCATCGTTGCTCTGACATTGCCAAATAGTTGCATAATTGACCTCATTTAAGCCATAAAGGTTGTATAAATTCGCTGTTAAACCCTTCTTAAAGAAACTATCTTGCAGTTGAACAGGCATGGCTTCCCCCACACAGAAAATGTGCCGCAAGTTCCTACAATTTGCGATGTTGAATTCTTCAAGCATTAATTTTAGGACGGTGGGAACAACACTAATTACAGTGATTTTCTGTTCAGCAATGAGGTTAACTAGATAATTAGTATCTTGATATCCTCCAGGTCGCATCATCACAGCCGTTGCTCCGGCTAACAGAGTCCAGAAAAATTCTTTAGAACTCCAAGCAGACTTCAGCAGAATGCGGTCTTTTGTAGTCAGAGGATAAGTTTTCTGTTCCCATAACTCACGGTTGCAACAGACAAAGTGGGAAAGCATTACCCCTTTAGGCTTGCCTGTTGAACCAGAGGTGTAGAGAATATAAGCAAGGTTTTCAGGTTTAACATCTGTGTCGGGGTTTTCTAGACTCTGTTTCGTAATCGTTTGCCAGCTTGTATCTAAACAAACAATATCACCTTGATAGGGAGGTAATTCAGTTAACAGTCTCTGTTGAGTTAATAATACTGGTGCTTGAGTTTCTTCCAAAATAAAAGCTAGACGCTCTTTTGGATACTTAAGGTCTAGAGGCAGTAAAACACCACCTGCTTTGGTAATACCCAAAATCCCCACTGCGACATCCAGGCAAAGTTCCATGAAAATGGCAACAGGAGTCTGGGGTTTTACACCCATAGCTTGTAGGTAATGGGCGAATTGATTAGCACGGCAGTTTAATTCCTTGTACGTGAGTTGCTGATTTCCAAAAATGATTGCTACAGCATCCGGAGTTTTCTCAACCTGTCTCTCAACCAATTGATGCAGACAGACGTTTTTGGGATAATCTGCCTCAATATCATTCCACTCCACCAACAACTGATGCTTTTCTGCTTCTGTCAAAATCGGCAAATGTGAAATCTGCTGATCGGGTTGAGCAACTACACCCTCTAGCAACACCTGCCAATTACCAATCATCCTGCTTATGGTGTCAGCATCAAACAAGTCTGTGTTATACTCAAACCAACCATTAATACCTGCTGATGACTCTTGAGCTTCAAGAGTTAAATCGAACTTTGCAGTCTTGCTCTCAATTTCAATTGCGTTCAGACTCAAACCTGGAAGTTCCAACGCAGATACCTGTTGACTTTGGAGAGCAAACTTCACCTGAAACAATGGTGAGCGACTAAAATCCTGCTTTGTTTGCAATTCTTCTACCAACTTCTCAAAAGGTAAGTCTTGGTGGGAATATGCTGATAAAACAACTTCCTGAACTTGACTTAACAGTTCCCGAAAACTTGGATTTCCGGAAAGGTTGGTTCGCATGACTAGATTATTGGCAAATAATCCAATCAGCCCTTCTACTTGATGTTGGTTACGGTTAGCAATGGGAGAACCGACAAGAATATCTTCTTGAGCCGTGTAGCGGTAAAGCAAGATATTGAATGCTGCAAGCATTGTCGTCAACAATGTAACTCCTGACTGCTGACTCAAAGACTTGAGTGCATTGGTTAAATCTTTGGGCAGATTCAGAGATTGTCTTGCACCTCGGTAAGTTTGGACAGACGGACGCATACGGTCTGTCGGTAACTCCAATACAGGTAACTCCCCTCCTAGTTGCTGCTTCCAATAGCTGAGATGAGATTCCAACACTTTGCTTTGCAACCACTTGTGCTGCCAAATAGCAAAGTCAGTATATTGAATAGGTAGTTCAACTAATGGTGATGGCAAACCATTGGAAAAAGCTTCATATAAAGAAGCAAGTTCCTGCAAAAATATCCCTAATGACCAGTCATCGCCAACAATAGAGTGTATCGTCAACAGCAAGATATGGTCAATTTCACCCAATCTCTGTAAGACTCCACGGAGTAAGGGACCAGTTTCCAAGTCAAAAGGTTGCTCTAATGACTCAATTAACAACCGTTGGCTCTGTTGCTGACGCTCAGTTTCAGAAAGTTCCCTCAGATCGATAGTTGGCAGTGTCCAATTCAAGTATGGGGCAATTACCTGTAATGGTTGCCCATTAACATTAGTAAAAGTAGTTCTTAGAGATTGATGACGCTGCACAATTTCACCTAAACTCTGCTCCAGCGCCTTCACATCCAGCAAACCCTTGAAATGAATAGCTATAGGTATATTGTAGACAGGGTTCTCAGGATTTAACTGGTTAAGGAACCAAAGTCGCTGTTGAGCAAATGACAAAGGAGCAGAGTCTAATCCCCGCTTCGTAATATTTTCGAGGGGAGAGGTGGAATCCATATGGTAACTTCTGAACAATTATGTAAAAAATATCGATTCTACTGTTTTCCTAATGCTTTGACATTAAAATTACAGCGTTATGATGAATACAATCATCGTTTTAGATTAAGACTCTTGTGTGGTAATGGTTATGGCTTTTCATCCAGGGAAAGTCACAGCAGAGGGTTAAGTAAGGGGGCGTAAATAAAGTTAACTAGTAGTCTGTCAAATAAATTTTGACGGATAAGAAATGAACCACGAAGGAACGAAGGACACGAAGGAAGAAGGAAGAATCAAAATCCGCAAATCAAAAGCAATTGCTTCACAATTCGCTTGTTTGGTTATTTACAAAAATTATTTTTTATCTAGCTTTAATTACTTATTTATCACGAACCCAGGGTCACATAAACATCTTTACCAAATCTTTATACTTGCAAAGTAATGTAATCGGCAAGCGTAAAGCGAGCGTGTCTTTAGACCTGAGATATAAGCGACTCGTGCGGTAATAAAGCGCATAGAGTCTTTCTTTTCATGAAGACTGGTTGAGGTGCATGAAGTTTTGTCATCTTTGCTCCTAATGGTGTTATACTGTTCGCAACAGGAATGGTAATCAACCTGTATAAAAACCTAACTGCCTAACGGCTTTTCTGGTCCTTGACAATTGAAGATATGGGTTTCTATTCCATAGTTCTAGTGACTACCCTCCGAATAGGTAAAATCTTCATGGGAGCTAGACGACACAGAATTGTACGGGCGTATTGCAATACGCCCCTAGCAAGCAAAATTTGCAGTAATGCAACTACCTTCGGGCAGAGGGAAAGTTAACGCTTGGGGAGAGAACCACCTCTGGTTTAGATACTGCAAGGGATCTAAACTAAGTGGACTCGTTGAACCAAGAATCTCAGCGGCTAAAGCCAGTGAGAGTGTCAATTAAATAAGAGTAATATAAACCTCAATTTAATAGACATCTCCAGAAAAGAATGTAGAGCCGAGAATCCCTACCCATGGAACGTCTCTACAAAGGTTATAGGAAACGCACATTTAATTTTCACAAGATGTCTAATATAGGGATCATTCTAAATCGTAGTAATACGGTTTATATGTGAACCAAGCCACCCTAATCGTAGTCATTCGCGTCAGCGAATCGAGTCGAAGGGTAAACGTTATTTAAGTCATGACACCTTGGGATTCGCTAGTCCCATGCTCTGTCTGTATTGATTAAACATTCCGAAAGGAAAGTGTCTTTACGATAACAAGCTTAAATAACATGGTTGAAGCAAACTTTACTTAGAAATAAGGACTGGTCAAACCGACCACAAACGTCAATTGTAGGAAATGTTTTCCTACTATTGAATCCAAAATACTACATTATTTTGGGATTAGAAGGAATGGCTCAATTTTTAATTCTTTGCTTTTCACTAGATATACTCCAAGAATTACCATTCTAATCACCATAAACATAGACATAGCCAACCACAACATATGGTTATTGTGATAAAACCATGTTGATATAGCTAGAGGGATAAATCCCACCAAGGTACTGACTAAGAAAGTATTGCGGAGAACAACCCCTTCCGCTAGACCCGTAAAGTATCCCTCCAGAACTAAACAAATTGAGGCACATCCCAGAACCACTAATAACCAAGGAACATAGGTTTTAATTAACTCTATGATTTCGCTGTGGTTGGTTAACAACCCAAATATGGTTTGTGGAAAAAGCACACAAAGACCAGCGCAGGTAAGTCCTATGGAAAGACTAGTTCCTAGTGCTATTTGCAATAAAGGCAAATACTTATGAGTTGCCTGTTCACCTTTAAATGTTCCAGTTAAAGCAGTGGTAGAAAGTCCTACACCATGAAAAATATCTATAGTCAGCAGTAACACCTGTAAAAGTAAGGCATTGCCAGCAAATATCATTGTATCCATTGTTGCGCTCAAACTGGAAAAAATGACGTAGGTGAATGCAATGGTTAAAGACCTCACAAATAAATTTCCATTCAACCGAGCAATGGATTTGAAACCTGACGATTCCAAAATCTGCCCCTTTAATGCGGCTACCTCTTTTAAAGAGACATCACGGAGTAAGAAAAATAACCCTGTCAACAACATTAAATATTGGCTAATTCCAGCAGACATTCCGGCTCCGGTACTTGCCCAGTGCCACTGGTTAATATAGAGGTAGTCTTGCAGTATATTAACCACATTGTAAACAATGGTCATCAACAATACCCTACCACTTTTTTCCTGTCCAATAAACCAGCCAACTAGTACATAGTTGAGTAAAACTGCTGGTGCGCCCCAAATACGGGCATTAAAGTAGGTAAGACCAGCATCCTTGACCTCTGGAGAAGTAGTAAACAGTGCAAACCCCAATTTCCCTAAGGGTTCATGTATAACCAGAATGAGTATCCCTAAACCTAAAGCGATCGCGCTATTCCGTATTCCTACTAGTAACATAGCCTCTCGGTCATCTTCACCAATAGCTATTGCTGTCATGCCTGTAGTTACTAAACGTAAAAAATTTAAACTAAAGTATATATAATCAAAAAGAATTGCCCCCAGAGAAGCACCTGCAAAATAGCGGATCTCTGTCAAATGACCTAAAAAAACTGTACTGGTAAAACCAGCTAACGGTATAATAGTACAGGATAAAATATTAGTCAGGGTAATTAGATAAAAGCGAGAGATAAATTGATATTTACCTGACAAGGGGAATAATAGCATCGTATAAAAAGCCCGATTTGAAGAGGTTTTGCCCTACAGAAAATTTCATAAGTAACCACCAATATGAAATTACATGATTACGATTCTTTGATTACAGCATAATTTTGCAGTAAAACCCTATTTAAGCACAGTCTAGCGGTAAATTGAAATCTTTATCTCATGTTATGTGCAATATGCTGTATTCACTGCTACTACAACTAACTTAATAAGCCGCTTTTTCTAAATCCCTCAGCAGTATATGCTTCTTCAAAAACACCACTGTTCTCCAAGCATTTTAAAGTTGCACTTGCTCCTTTTTTAATACCAAGCATCAGTTTTGTTTGAGGATAGGATTCTTCTACTAATATTTCTATTTCTTTATTTTCTAAACCCAATACTTCCAAATAATATTTTATTGCAGTAATATCAGGTTCTAGAAAAGCGAAAATAATTTCTGGTAAAACTGGTCCAATTATAGATTGATCTTGAGGTTTAAGTTGGAACCAAAATATATTTAACAAACTAGCAAAATACGCATGGTGACGACTTTCATCCCTAGCATGATCAAGAATCATTTCCCGCACTGGAGTTACTACATTTTTGTTTTTTGGTATATCTGTAAGAATTGATGTAATCAATGTTTCCGATATAACAGTCCAGAATACCTTAATTATTTCTCGCAAATTAATATCAACAGATGACTGGATGTAGTTAAGACGTTTTAAGAAGTTCGGAGTTCCTAAATAAAGAGAAGTTATTCCAGTTGCTTTTTCCACTTGTTTTTTCATCTCAACAGAGAATAAAGCATGATAACCTTCATCAATATAAATTTTATAGGCATCAAGTCTTCTTTCCTCAGAAATTTTCATACCTATCTGATCATGAGCTATTCTAGAAACTACCGGATTGACTATTTGATGTTCTAAAACTTGAGTGAAGTCCAAATAACTATATAAACGATGAACAAGTAGTTGTTCTATAAAAGCTTCACCCCGGTTTTGAACAAGAGGATGTGAAACGATAGGAAACAAATCAGGAGGGAAAAACACTTTCCCCTCAAGTTGATCTTTTTGGATAACTCTATGAGGTTTACCCCTTATAGAGGCGTGTTCATGCCAACTATCAAATGTACTATGATAATGATCAGTCTTCTTGTCAACACATTCTGGAAGAGGCATATATTTATGAATTTATTACAAGTAATTTACCATTAATTTGTTTCAATTTGTACTAAAGAAGCTAGTTCTTCTAAAATCTTTTCAATGTCTCCCTCAGATCCACACTCAGCGATTACATAACCAACTGCGTATTCATTAGTTTTATCTATGGGAAGAAATACTTCATCGTTAACTTTCTTTAATTGGATTACAACTTTTGTATGAGGATGATTCCTAACTTTTTCAAAACCTTCTATGCTGGTTAAGCGGCCAGGCTTGGGTGGTAAAAATGCCCGAATTCCAGACTGCTTGAAACTATTATTGATGAAATCTTTTTGTGCAAAAGGATTACGTCCTTGAACAACCTGTATCAACAAGTCATAAGGATGCAGTTGAGATGATGAAGATAATGGAATTAGATGTGAATTAATACATTCTCCTCCCAGCCGTCCGCCGATTTCTAAAATTCTCAACCCATTATCAGTTACCATTAAATCTATATGAAACCCGCACCAGTTTATTCCCATTAGTTGTACTGCTAAGTGGGATATTTCTAGAATCTGATTTTGGATATTTTCCGAGAGTTTACTGGGAACTATATTTTCGTATTGAAAGGGAATTTCTCGATTAATTTTCTTATCGGTAATCGCTAATACGTGTACCTGATTATCTGCTACAATACCAGCTACGGAATGTTCAGTTCCATTGAGATATTCTTCTAGGAGAAATTCATTTGAGAAATAAGCATAAATTTCGTCTCTACTAGGAGTACAATATTCGATGAACTGTTGGAATATTTTTTCTGCTTCTTCATAGGTAGAGATTTTAAATATTCCCCTACCAAAAGATGCTCCTGAAGGTTTAAGCAGACAAGGGACACCAACTGTTTTCAAACTTTTATTGAAGCTTTCATAGTCATGAATAATAGCGTATTTTGGGTTAACAGAACTTAACTGGTTGAGAACTCGTCTTGTGTTGGCTTTATTACGGACATTGAGAACAGCTTCAGGTGTAGTTGATGCTAAACCAAGAGTTTTTCCTATCCTAGAAGCTAGTTCGACTGATATATCCCCCCAAGCAACTACTCCTCT
The DNA here is from genome assembly GCA_031376645.1 of Dolichospermum sp. OTE_75_concoct_329_sub. Taxonomy (GTDB): domain Bacteria; phylum Cyanobacteriota; class Cyanobacteriia; order Cyanobacteriales; family Nostocaceae; genus Dolichospermum. Next base: position 12,089 of record JANMEE010000259.1, read on the forward strand.
CACTTGAATATTGTGAGAACGAAGATTACTAATTATGATTTCTTCTGCTATCTCAAATTGTCCAAGAGATACTTGTATAAGATGGTCTATATTGTAGTTTTCGTATGGTTTTAAGGAAGGTGCTGCGATAACTATCTTAAGTCCTGCATTTCTAGCAGATTTTATTTCCTCCTCTCTTTCTGGAAGGAAAGAACGTGTGTCCAGATATAAGATAAAATTATTTTCTAGGTTTTCCATAGTTTACAGTCACTCAATAGCTAATTGTTTTGTGATTGAGATTACTTACAAAAGAAGGGAACAGGGAACAGATAAGAAACACTCATTTGCACCAGTTTAGAGCTTCAGTCAAAAAAAAGATGTTTTTACAAGATGCGTAGCCCGAAAAAAACAGTGTCATTATTTCAATCTCATGTTTTTAAACATGAGTTTTTCCTGTTAGAAAGTTGCCCGTTCCCTGTTCCCTGTTTCCTCTGACTCTGGTACTTGCTTAATCTTCATTTTGATAGGATTCCCAGAGTTCAAAAGTATTTTCTAAACTAGTAGTCTGTCAAGAACTAATTGACGGGTTCATTCGTTGCCATTTTGATTCTTCCTTCTTCCTTCTTCCTTCCTTCGTGTCCTTCGTGCCTTCGTGGTTCGTTTCTTATCCGTCAAAATTTATTTAACAGACTACTAGTACAGCACAGCGCAAATAAACTAACGACTTTAAATTTATTAAAGGATCACACTGTGTTCATTTTCTTTGCATAGTGTACTGTATCCTCTATTTTGAATCCTGCTTTGCTGTACTAGCTTTGATAACTGCTAGTCTTTATTTAGTGTTAGGATCTTTTGTTGCAAAAATCATCCTTTCCCGTTTAATTTGATCTTCCGTCCATTTATCAAAATTAATGAAATCTTCATAAACAGAACCGACAATTGGCACGAGAACAGGTGAAGTAGTGTCCCTGAATTTATCCATTTCAAACAGTTTGAAGCCTGAATCTAAAAGAATATCCAGTATTTCTTTATAGGAATAGTCCACTAACAAATGAGCAGCATGAATTTCAATGAAAAGATATTTAATAGCTTCTTTGAGTGCTGTCTTCATCCCATATAGAACTTTTCCTTCAGCCCCATGGACATCAATTTTGACTATTTCTGGTCTAATATCTGCTTGATTATTCAATTCATCGAAGGTTATAGCCTTAATTGTTTCAGTCTCCAGTTGTCCTGCAAATTTCATTGTTCTGTTATGAAAAAGAACTTCTTTTGTTTCATCAGAAAGAGCCACATCGTAGATTTCGGCTTTAACGTCGTTAATTTGCAGATTTTCCCTCAATACTTTCAGGTGTTTAACCCCGGGTTCAAAGGAATATACTCGACTATCGGGACTTATCTTACTAACATAAACTGTGTAGTAACCATAATGCGCTCCCACATCCAGAAAAGAGAGGGTTTCTTTTTCTAGAATTTGTTTTAGATACTGAGTAACAGCAGGTTCATAGTCCACTCCCTCAGTGGTTTCTTTTGATACACTACTATCAGGGTCTAGAAGTTGAAATTTAGCTCCATTAACTGTGTAGGAATCTAGACGTTTATTTTCAACATTAACCATGAGATTTATCTCCTTTTTGATTTTTTTAGTTTAATTCTCTTTAATTGCCACTAGACCAACAAAATTATACCATCTAAAGAATATTTCAATATTGGAAAACCCTGCTTCCCTAAGCAAATCCATATTTTGTTGTAAGGTTAACGGATTTAAAACTCCTCTGAGACTTTTAGATTTCTGTCTAATCATAGAGTCAGTTAATCCCTGTCTTTCCTTAAAGTCCCAATAAAGCTCTAACCAGGGAACTTCAAAAAATGAACTCTCGCATCTGGTTTTTTCTACTAGGACGAAAGCACCACCTCCTATTATACCATCATAGATCCTTTGTAGTACCTTGAGCCTGTAATTGAAGGGTACAAATTGCATTGTCAAAATACTAGTGACAAAACTAGCATTTTCAAAACATATATTACTACTGATTACATCTTGAAGAAGAAAATTCACATTTGGAGAAGTACATCTAGATCTAGCGCTCTCTATCATGGATGGGCTTTCTTCTATCCCAAAGAGGTTAATATTCTTTTTTGAAATATGTTGTTGAGATAGTAGTGATAAAGTTGTGCCTGTTGAAGAACCTATATCATATATAACACTATTATCTTTGATAAAATATTCGCTAATTTCAACTACCATTCTTTGAATCTCTTCATAAAAAGGCACGCTCTTTATAACATGACTGTCAAAACTTTCACTAACTTGCTGATCAAATTTCCAGTTACCATGACTAGCTAGAATTAAATCGTCAACAGACTCAATTGAATTACTCATATTTTCCCCCTCTTATGTTTCTATTATTACATTATTATTTGTAGCATTTCCGTCTAAAATATCACATCCACAACGACAAGTCAATATTTCAAAAAGTATTTGACAGGTTTTAGGAGAATATAATAGAGCCTACTGCTCCTATAAGAGATATACTAACTCCTAAAAGCCCAAAACCTTTTCTCTATTGCATGATTGCCTTTTGTCTTGTTATAACGCCAGGTTTTAACGCTAATCTACTTGTATAACTAATTTTGTATCTTATTACCAGATTTTTTGAGCAGTTAAGCTCATAATGAAAAAAAGATAATAAATAACCAGATTCCCGACTTCTTTAAGAAGTCGGGGATGTATCTTCTATGTTGGTAAAATATTTCACAAATCTATGTAGGAAAATAGATGAAAGTTTCTGATCGCTACAATAATTATCAACTCCATCTTTCTGATTTTCCCACTTTGCAAACTGATAAATATATCCTGCGTCTAGCTGCAAATGCCAAAGAACTAGAATCTATTTTTCAGTTGCGGTTTGAAGTGTTTAACCTCGAACTCGGTTTAGGATTACCTAGTTCTAATATTGCCCAGATGGATAAAGATAAATTTGATGAAGTTTGTCATCATTTGTTACTCATTTCTAAAAATACGGGTGAAACAATTGGTACTTATAGAATGCAAACTTATACAATGGCTGCTCAATATTTAGGATTTGATGCTGCTGATATATTTAATCTTCACGGTATTCCTGATGCTGTGCTCCAATCTTCTGTTGAGGTAGGACGAGCTTGTATAGCTAAAAAGTACCGCAATAGTCATACTTTATTGTTACTGTGGAAAGGATTAGCTAATTATTTAATTTGGACTAAAAAACAATATTTTTTTGGTTGTGCGTCTTTACTTACACAATCCCATTGGGAAGCGGCTTGTACTTTTAATTATTTAAAACAAAATAATTTTATACATCCTGATATTTTAGTATGTCCTCATGCAAAATACTTAATAGAAACCCTACAAAATCATCCAGATAAATATAATATATCAATTCCTAATATTCTTCAGGCATATCTAAATATTGGTGCTAAAGTATGTAGTTTACCAGCTATTGATAAACAATTTAAAACTATTGACTTTCTAGTTATTTCTAATATTGCTGATTTTACTAGATGGCATTATAGCAAAAGTCAGGAGTGAAAGTATCTTGCTGTATAGCTTTTCTAAGTAGATTTTGTACTTCATTCAAGTGCATACGGCTATATTTAAATATAACAGCAGTAGATATAGTTATAATACACAATTAGTAAAAACCTACTCTAGATAGAGAAAATTGCTGAGAAATTATAAAATTTAACTATTTCAATGACTCAATCCCTTGATTTTTCCTTCCATACCTACATAATTACCAGCATTTTCTTGAGTGAAACTTCAAATAAGCGATACCAATTTAATAAACATCTCCAAAAAACAATGTAGAGACGTTCCATGGAACGTCTCTACAAAATTTAATTTTTGCTGTTTATTCTTTGCTGTAAGGCTGCTCGCGCTTGTTCTCTGTCGTCAAAGTGGATTTTTTCAGTACCAAGAATTTGATAGTCTTCGTGACCTTTACCAGCCAATAATACACCATCTCCGGGTTGTGCTTGTAAAATAGCGGTACGAATGGCAGTGGCGCGATCGCCAATTACCATTGGTTGTACTATATCAGGAATACCTGCTAATACGTCCTGTAATATCTTTTGTGGATCTTCCGTGCGGGGATTGTCTGATGTGACTACAGCTATATCCGCAAGGTCAGCGGCTATTTTACCCATTTTCGGACGTTTAGTGCGATCGCGATCGCCTCCACAACCAAATACACAAATCATTTTACCAGGAATAAACGGCCGGGCAGCTTTGAGCAAATTTTCCAAACTGTCGGGAGTATGGGCATAATCCACAATCACGCTAATATCTTGCTGTGAGTTAAGTTGCACGCGTTCCATGCGTCCAGGAACACCGGGAAATGACGGAATAGCATGGGCTACCAATTGCAAATCTAACCCCAAATGGATAACAGCGCCCACCGCAGCCAAAAGATTTTCTAAGTTAAATTGACCAACTAAAGGAGAATTAAAATCTACATTTCCATTGGGAGTATGTAAAATTCCACTGACTCCATTGGGCTGATAACTTAAATCACTCATCCAAAAATCAGCAGTATGATCATTAACGCTATAACTCCACACCTGTTCCTGATGCAAAGATGCAATTATCCGTTTACCATAGGCATCATCAGAGTTGATAATTGCCCGTTCTTGAAGATAATCAGGACTAAATAACAACGCTTTCGCGGCGAAATAGTCCTCCATATCTTTGTGATAGTCCAAATGATCTTGGGTAAGATTAGTAAATACCGCTACTTCAAAAGTACAATTCAACACCCTTCCTTGGTCTAAAGCGTGAGAACTAACTTCCATTACCCCAGTTTCACAACCAGCATTGATGGCTTTTGCTAATTGCTGCTGCAAATCCACAGCAAAAGGGGTGGTATTAACAGCGGTTTCGGCAAAACCAGGCCAGCGCGTATACAGTGTACCTATTAACGCTGTTGGTAAACTCGCTTGAGTTAGGAAATGTTCAATTAAATGAGTAGTGGTAGTTTTGCCATTTGTCCCTGTCACACCCACCATTTTCAGTTTTTGTCCAGGATAACCATAAAAAGCGGCGGCTATTTGGGCGCAAGCTGTAGTCATATTATCGGCACTAATGACCACAGAATTTCCTGTAGGTGGATTTTTCTGCATGGCTGCGGGGGAAATAATCGCCGCTATCGCACCAGCCGCTAAAGCACTCGGCCAAAACTCCCCACCATCTACTCTAGTTCCTGGCATCCCAATAAACAAATCTCCTACATCACAAGCATGAGAATTAGTTTTCAGTCCTTGAATATCAATATCTGGTATATTTACAGACTCAATCCCATCTACAGCCGCTAATAATTCTCGTAATTTCATTTAGTGAACCTCTCCACAAGCTTATCTTGCGCCTATTTAAACATTATTTTTTATATATTGGGAGAGGTAGTTCCAAAATAGAAAATCAGAAAAAACTTAATTAATAACTCAATCAGGAAATTTTGCTATGTTTGACGAGCTATTTAACAACTTGAAAGATTTTGCCGGATCTAAACTTAAGGAAGTAGTTGGTGAACTAGAAAAACGTCTTGCTATTCCCGAACCAGCGGAACCTTTTACACGGATTTATAAATTCCAAATCACAGACCCTACAGTTACAAAAGGGGCTATTGCTGTTTCAGGAGAAACTTTGCAGATAGAAGCCTATAAGGATGAAAATCAAAATTTTTTCAATTCGACAGAATCTCTGCGGAATGTAATCTTGTTTGAAGTCCCAGAACCCAACCTTCAAGAATGCGTTCTTGCTTGTCAGTTTTATGCTAGAGCTGTAAATTCAGAAAAACCAATTAATGTAAGTTTAGGTTTAAGTAAAAAAGGACAGTTAACAAGCACAAAAGGCTGGGTTACAGGAATTTCAGTGACTGACGATTTCTGTTTTTATGAAATACGCGCTCATTTTAAGAAAGAAACAAATCCTATGAACATTCAAATCAGCGTTAAATTTGAGAGTCCAGGGATACTGTTAATTCGAGATATTGAACTATTACAAGCTCCTGTAAAGGTAGGGTAAGAATAATCTCATCTTAGAGAATACTTAAATTCAGCAGTTTTTGCTGAAAGAACTGCTGATTGTTTACACTTTCTCTTTTAGCTTTTTACGTACCCACTTAACATTTTTTCCAACCGTTCGACACTGAGACGAGGAGAAGGTCGAGGGATCAGTTTTTCTGCGCCGTCGCTGGTGACTAAATGCAGTACGGGAATTTCGTATTGATAGGTTGCAAACCAATCTTCACGGGTGGTAATATCTCGAATTTCTAAGTCAAAACTGAGATTTTTGATTTGTGCTAGTTTTTCCTGTAATCCTTCACAAAGATGACAACCAGGTTTGCTGTAGAGAATTAATTGCATAGTTGGAGATGAGAAGATGAAAATCTGTTTTATACTTATTTTAACTAAAAATACAATTAATGTTTAGGGAATTAAATCAACCTTACATAGAGATAAAATAGTATTGATAAATGCCTTTAATTCAGGACACTGATTAACAGAAAGTATTAAATCTTTATCTTTCAAAATAGCAAGTCCATCACGAGTTTTACTGTAACTACGTTTTCCACCTAATTCAAATATTTCTTTAATACGATCTGCTGGAGAATTACCGTGATTTACCTGTTCAGGTAAGCCTCGCGGTGCTGATTTATTATGTCCAGATAACCTTTGAATAGTTGACCAATAAGGTAATAACCAAGCTTCAAAATCATGCTGGGCTGCATGAGGATAAAAATTAGGATTATTCCCTACCCATTCTCGCATTTTGGCTTTAGCATCTGCCCCATCTTTAAAATCATTTGTTCCTGTATAAACATCTGTTAATGCAATAACAGCATCATAACCATCTTGATTTAGTGAATTTTCAACGACTCTTTTAAGTTTTTCTCCTTTAGGAATGCGTCCATCATGGCAAATAAACTTGAGTTTGGGCATTTGTTGTAAACGTGATTTGAGAAAATCTGATAAAACTGGCTTAAATGCTGTTTCTGTTTTACCTTCAGCTAAAATAGCTATCTTCATGGACGACCACCCATTAAATTCATTGCCCAAACTTGATCTAAACTATAATCTACTAGCCAATGTTCTAAATTAAAACTATCACCCCAATTCATAGTAGTTAGACCATCTTCTGCATCACAAACTAACACTTCTTTAGGTTCTAAAAATCGGATTAATCTATCTGAATGGGTAGCCACAATTAGCTGAGTTCGGTGGGTAGCTTCTCGCATTACATGAGCTAATAGTTGTAATAATTCTGGGTGTAAACTAACTTCTGGTTCATCAATAAGAGTAACAGCAGTTAAATCTGGACTTTGCAACAATGTCACTAACCACAGAAACCGCAAAGTTCCCTCTGATAGTTGGTGCATATAAATAGCTTTAGAAAAATTCTTGTCTTTCCAAGTCATTGTGATAGTTCCTGCTGCTACGGGAGGAAAACCCAATCGCTCAAAATCTGGAAAAGCCGCAGCTAGAGTATCTTCAATAATTTCAAATCGTTCTGGTTCAGTTTCTCGTAAATAATAAAGACAGGAAACTAAATCCTCTCCATTAGCACCAGGTAATGTTGCAGGACGCATTGATTGTGGTAAACGCACGGGACTTTTAGGAGCAACATTTAATGCACCATAAAATGTACAAGAAGCTAATCTTTTACGTAGATTTTCAGGTTCTTGATACATTTTAGGAACTTGAGACAGAGAAGTTTCCAAAGGATTATGATCCCAATTTGGACGTAATAATTTTTCATCCTCAAAATTAAAATACTTCACATCCAATCCAAGTGAATCAATGTGCTTGAATGGTTCTAAAACCAAGGGATTATTTTCAGTTAGTGTTTCTCGCACAATTTCATAAGTAAGACCTTTGATAGCCACTTCCAGTTGGTAATCAAGTGGTGCATACCCTGGTACACTCATAGACAAAGAAATTTCTATACTATTAGCTCTATCGCGGGTAATAATATCAGTTAGCCCACCTAATTCTGAAATTTTGTTTGCTAATTGAGCATTAGCTGATGCTGCTAAAAGTGAAAAAATTTCTAATAGAGAAGTTTTACCTACACCATTCGCACCAATCATGACTGCCAGAGGACGATCACGCATATCAACTTGCACATTAAACAAGCGACGGTATCCTTGAATAGTTATACTTTCAAATGAGTTCATAATCTAACTCTTGCGAATGGTCATTCATCAATGCTATTTTACCATTTGACTAGGGTTTATATTTTTTCAATGTAGTAATTAAATCATTTTTTAAATACTCTTGGTAAAAATAATTCTGGATTTTCAATAAATCTTTACAAATATATGTTTTTATTATTACTTAGCTGATCAAAATAACCTACTGTAAAAATGTCTACCATCACCAAAACTAAACGCCTCATCTTCTCCTTTATCTCCCTAACTGCTATCCTCACCTGTCAAGTAGCATCAGCAACTATCACTGTACCCCTTCGCAGCAAAAAAGGCATGGTTGTTTCTGCCAATCCCCTAGCCAGTGAAGCCGGACTTTTAATGTTAAGAAAAGGCGGAAATGCCGTAGATGCAGCAGTAGCTACTACCTTCGCTATTTCTGTGGCTGAACCTTTTTCTGCTGGTATTGGTGGCGGTGGTTTCTTACTTTTCCATTCGGAAAAAACAGGGGAAATCAAAGCTTTAGATTTTCGAGAACGCGCACCCATGAAAGCTACTAGAAATATGTATTTAGATGCTAATGGAAAAGTGATTCCAGGTGCGAGTACAGATGGTTATTTAGCAGTAGCAACGCCGGGAACTGTAGCGGGTATGTATGAAGTACATCGTCGTTATGGTAAGTTACCTTGGCAGGAAGTTGTTAAACCAAGTATTGCTCTGGCTAAAAATGGTTTTATGATTAGTGATAGAGTTTCTTGGCGTTCTTTCTCTGCTTTCCAAAACCGTAAACCTAAACTTCTCAATAACCCAGCAGCAAGTAAAATCTTCACTCGCAATGGAGAATATTATCAACCAGGAGAAAAATTAATTCAAAGTGATTTAGCTAATACTTTAGAAGCCATTTCTCAAAACCCTCAAAGTTTTTACACTGGCAAAATTGCTGAAATCATCGCCTCAGATATGGCAAAAAATTGCGGTTTAATTACTCTCGAAGATTTAAAGGCTTATAAACCAATTTGGCGAACTCCTGTATGTGGAAACTTTCGCAAAGCTAAAATCTGTTCTATGCCACCACCATCATCAGGAGGGGTTCACTTATTGCAGATTTTAAATATTATTGGTGATACAGATTTTCAATCATTAGGATGGCATCATCCCGATGCTATACATTTAATGGTAGAAGCTATGAGAATTGCTTATAGCGATCGCGCAGAATATTTAGGTGATCCTGATTTTGTTAAAGTCCCAGTTTCTCAATTAATTAGTCCAGCTTATGCCCAAAAACGTCGCCAAGAAATTAACATACATAAGACGACACCATCAACAGAAATAAAACCTGGGCTGAAAACATTAAAATCTCATGAATCAACAGAAACGAGTCATTTAAATGTAGTTGACGCAGATAGAAACGCCGTTAGTTTAACTTTCACAATTAATCTAGGCTTTGGTGCGGGGATTGTCGCACCGGGAACAGGAATAGTTTTAAATAATGAAATGGATGATTTTGCCGCTGCGCCAGGAGTACCAAATGCCTTTGGATTAGTGGGTAATGAAGCTAATAGTATCGCTCCTAGAAAAACGCCTCTTTCTAGTATGACACCCACCATTATTACTGAAAACAATCGCTTGCGAATGGCTGTTGGTGCGCCTGGTGGTAGTACCATTATCACCCAAGTATTACAAATCATTTTGAATGTTTTGGAATATAAAATGGATGTGGGTGCAGCGGTTTCTGTGCCACGCATACATCACCAGTGGCTACCTGATGAACTGCGAGTGGAAGCATGGGGTTTTGATGCTTTAACTTTGGCAGATTTACGCCGTCGGGGACACACTATTAAGGAAACTACACCTTGGGGTAATGCCAATGCTATAACAGTTAGAGAAGATGGTACTTTAGAAGGAGCAGCAGATCCTCGTGGTGATGGTTCTTCTAGAGGTTATTAAAAGAAGAAGCCAGGGAATAAATTCCCTGTCTAAAAGCTAAAGTCGGTTAAAACCGACTATTGGGAATTATGAAATATTACATTTATCTTCATCAGGTAAAAAGTCAATAAAATCCTGTACATCCTTAAATCCTGGACATCCTGATTCTGACTTATTTACTAAAAATGCGATAGTACAACCAGGTGCTAAACTCTTTGATAGGAAATAGTAAATAAGTCGAAGGATTTACTGTGACAATAATATTTCTGACATCCCGTTTAGCAAAAAACAAAATTCCCTGTGCAACTTGCGCTGCTGACATGACACCATAGGGATTTAATTGACTTTTGAAAGGTCCTAAAATTAATTTGCGAATCACACAAACTTTATCTAATCGTTTCAGCGTGACGATATCCCCTAATGCTCTTTTACTCAGTTCATACAAGGGACTTAAGGCTGGAGAAACTTCCGCTTCTGAAGTATTTACCCAAATTTCTTTAGTGGCTTTATCTTGCGCTCCTGTGACAGTTGCAGAAAAAATATCTATCAACTCTAAAGCGGAAAAAGTGTTAACTTGATAGGAATTGTGAATGGCTGTAGAGGTACGATCTCCATACACATTTACGCCATGATTGATAATGAGAATATCAACTTTCTTTAAACTTTCTTGAAGTTGTATTTCATTACCCAATTCCCATTTGACAACTTTGACACGCTCTTGAACTGCGATTTTTTCAGGATTAGTCGTTAATGCCACAACTTTAGCATTATGCTTTAATAATTCTGCGGCTAATGCTTGTCCTAATGCACCGGAAGCACCTGTTAAAGCTATGGTTTTACCTTTAAGAGAAAGCCCTGTTCCCAAAATTTTATCCACTAGAGGAAAAACACCACTATAGTAAGCATTAACATCATCAAAATGATGTCGCCAATGATAGGTTCTATTTACCCACAAAACTGAGGGAATTGTGTCTAAAGGTCCTGGTAAATGATTGTAGTCTGTGTCTATTGTTCCTTGGAAATATCGCAGAGATGCGCCGTATAAAAAAGTGACTGCATAAGCAACACCTAACCATAATCCCCATTGATGCGCTAGTAAGGCAATTATTGTTAAAATTACTACCAATATACCTGATTCAACGATATCGTGATACAATTGGGAATCTACGTAGGCTTTTTGGGAAATTAAAGTCAAATCCCGCCGATATACAGCATGATGTTTATTATGCCATTTTGCTAACCATGTTACCTGATGACACAAAGCATGATAAGCATCTCTGACAACTTCCGCGAGTAAGAGGGAGGAAAATCCCCAGGTAGTGAACTGGATACAGTTGTTTACTAACACTGAATCAATTGTTAAACTTTGAGCCAAAATCATCATCTTTCTGGTGATACCACTTTTTCTTAATTAAACCAAGTTATTACTACTTTTGTCTATATTGTATAAATTTCAAGAATGATTAAGACGGCTATAAATTACAAAAATCTTATGTAATAATTTTTGCAGAATTTAAAATTGTCCTATGAATATCAAAACTAAAACTTTTCAAGTCACTCCCAAGCAGTTAAAACAGTTGATTATTAATAACTATTTTCAAACAAACAAAAAGGTATTGATTTTTTTAACTGTGGACGCAATTCTTTTTCCAATTCTGGCATTAATTTATAGATTATTTATTGATCTGAGATTTTTTAATAAATTACTTACTGATTTAGCTATATCTTTTCCCATTATGGTGACAATTTTACTTGTAGCACCTTTTTTGATCGATACAAAAAAAACTCAATCAGTAGTTAATTTTATTCCCAGATATTGGGAGATTGATGAAGATTTTATCTGTATTTATCATGAAGATGGTAGCATTTACAAGTTAAGATTTGATCATTTAGTTAAAGCTGTAAAAAGCTCTGAATTTTATTTAGTTTACGTTACTATTCAACAATTTCATTATCTTCCCATTGCGGCTTTTGAAACTGAAAAAGATATCCACAGATTTGAGTTATTTTTGGAAAGCAAACAACTAATAAAGTTATGGTAATTAAGAAAATGTAGGTTGGGTTAAGCGACAACGCAACCCAACAAATGTAAATTACATAATCTTAATTTGCTCACCTAATCGCTGTTCTAGTAAATCTAATAACTGATTGACATCTTTTCCTATTTCCTGAAAACAAGTTTCTGGTGATGATTTAGGTGCAAATTGAATTAACTTAATTTCCCCTTTCCCAATTCCAATCATCACTACTTCCGTTTCTAGTTTGTTATTATCAATAATTCCTAAAATTTCTTGGAGACGATTTTCAACTCGCTCATTTAATTTTTCTATTTCGGTTTGGGGACAATAGACAAAATGGGGAGTTGGTTGTAAATCAATACCAATAGTTCCCTGACTATTACCATTTTCTAACCACAATCCCCAAAAAAGTGCCGCTAGTTCTGGCTGATTGTTTTTGACAAATCTATCTAACTGTCCGCGCCATTTATTCTCTGCTGTTTCGGGTTGGGGAATACTAAACATGATCAGTAATTGGTAATTTTATTTTTGTTATTTTAACCCAGATTGCACACGCCATAAACTGGTGTAAATGCCATTCTTTTCTAATAGTTGTTCATGAGTTCCGGCTTCTACTAATTTGCCATATTCCATGACATAAATGCAATCAGCATTGCGAATTGTGGAAAGACGGTGAGCGATCGCTATTGTGGTACGATTGACTGTAATTCGTTCTAAAGAACGTTGAATTGCGGCTTCGGTTTCATTGTCTACCGCTGATGTGGCTTCATCTAAGATCAAAATTGGTGGATCTTTTAATACTGCGCGAGCGATTGCTATCCGTTGTCTTTGTCCGCCAGATAACTTTTGTCCCCGTTCGCCTACAATTGTCTCATAACCTTGGGGCAAACTCATAATGAAATCATGTGCCTCGGCTATTTTCGCTGCCATGATGATATTTTCATTGGTAGCGGTAAAAGTCCCATAAGCTATATTTTCCCCCACTGTACCATGAAATAAAAATACATCCTGACTCACCAAACCAATCGAACGCCGGAGATCTCGCAAATTTAACTGTTGTAAATCAATTCCATCCAGAGTAATTTTACCATTTTGCACTTCATAAAAACGCAACAATAGTTTAACCAATGTGCTTTTTCCTGAACCTGTTGAACCCACAATAGCAATTGTATTTCCTGCCGGAATTTCTAAAGATAAATTATGAATAACTGGGGTTCTATTTTGATAAGCAAAGGTGACATTCTCAAATTCTAAAGCCCCCCGAATCATATCTACAGGTAAATCAATATTTCCGGGATGAATTGCAATGGGAGTATCTAACAAATCCATAACTCGATTAGTAGAAGCCATTGCCCTTTGATATAAATCAAAAGTATCTCCTAATCTGGTTAATGGCCATAGTAAAAGCTGGACTAAAAATACCAAAGAACTGTAAGCACCTACCGCCAATTTGCCTTCTACTGCTGCCATACCCCCAAATACTAGCAATATTGTAAAAGCTATTAAAATGAACATCCGAATAATGGGAACATAACCCGCAGATAAAGCGATCGCTTTGGCATTACTTTGACGATAAGCATTACTATCAGATTCTACGCGAGCGGCTTCATAAGCTTCTGATGTAAAACTTTTAATAGTGATAATTCCACTTAAATTATTAGATAATCTCCCATTTAATAAACCTACCTTTTCCCGAACTTCAGCATAGCGAGGGGCAAGAAATTTCTGAAAAACTACCGAACCAGCCAAAATAAATGGCATGGGCAAAATTGCCATCCCTGCCACACTAGGTGCTAAAATAAAAAATGCAGTCCCAACAACAATAATAGTTGTAATTACTTGGGTAATATCATTTGCGCCTACATCTAAAAATCGCTCTAATTGGTTAATATCATCACTGAGGATAGACATTAAACCACCTGTACTGCGTTCTTCAAAATAAGCTAATTCTAATTCTTGTAAATGTTTATATGCGTCTAGTCGTAAATTATGTTGAATATTCTGTCCCAAATTGCGCCATAGTAATTTAAGGGCATATTCAAACAATGACTCTAATACCCAAGTAATCACCGTCAACAAGGATAGAATCAGAAATTGCCCATAAATATCTTTTACGCCTAATCGGGCAATGATAGAATCTTGTTGCTTAACTACCACATCTACCGCAATCCCAATTAATACTGGTGGTGCTAAATCAAAAACTTTATTGAGAATAGAAGCACCAATGGCCAAACGAATTTGTTTAATATACTGATGTCCATATTTAAACAAACGCTGGAGGGGACGAACAGGATGTTTACGCCTTTTTGATAATCGGGGAGATGTAAATGGCATAGCCACATTAGTTGATAATTACTTGCAGCTAATATTACCACATAATTAAGTTGATTTGTAATCAATATTGCAGCAATAGATACATTTATCTTCCTTTGGGAACAGAAGAGATAATTTTGAAAAATTGCTACTCCCTTCCCACTAAAGGAATATGGATTAAATGAACCACGAAGGAATAGAACGCGAAGGAAGAAGGAAGAAGGAAGAAGGAAGAAGGAAGAAGATAGGTAATCTTATATATAGTGGGAAGGGAATAACTGGTAATTTGGCAAACTTCAGTTTTGGGAATTATATTAGAAAATATTGGCGCTAAAATTATTGTTCCCAGCCCCAAATAGCAGGGTATAATAACCGTATCAATAAATCAGATGTGCTAATTTTCAGTGAAGACGACCAATACAGCAATATTCCTGCTAAAACTGCGGGAATATGCTATATCAATCTTGATTTTGTTCAAAAATGCTAGTAATGTGAGCAAATCTCACTCCCAAAACCAAAACCAGCCGTAAAACTAGACAAATCAATATTATGTCTACTCCCAATCACCAGCAACTCACACTCCAAGAAGCCAAAAAAATACTCAACAAATTTAACTGTCTGGATATTGCTCCCATTCTCAAACCGTCAGAAAAAGTTGTTACCAGTGAGGCATTAATTTTTCTCACCAGCCTGACTGATTACCAAATTTTAGGTATTTGTGCTGATACATCCGCAGAGGGAATTTTAGCTATGAAAACCTATTCTCGCGCTTTGGGTTATCAAGCACCAACTGATTTACCAGAACCAGACGGACCTGTTTACATTAAGTTAAATGGCAAAAATGGTTTGTGTTATCTCGATTCCTATGCTGGACATCATCGGGGAGTGTTAGTATCTTGCCAGTCTTATCAAGAGGGAGGAGTTAACGAAATGTATGGACATTTACCCCTCGATTTATTTGTCTAGAATTGCATTGATAATCATCTGTAGGGTGGGCATTGCCCACCTTATTACTAATCACTAATTACCGCATAATATGAGCATTGTTACACTCCAATCAGTTAAAAAAGATTTTGGAATTAAAGAACTTTTAAAAGATGCTAGTTTTAGTCTTGATCCTAATGATAAAGTTGGTTTAATTGGCACTAATGGTTCTGGTAAATCAACTTTATTAAAAATGATTGCTAGACTAGAATCAATTGATAGTGGGCAAATTTTAGTTAATTCCGGTGCCAAAATTGTTTACTTGCCTCAACAGCCAGATATGGACGAAAATCACACTGTTTTAGAACAGGTATTTGCTGACAGTGGTGAACAAATGAACCTAGTCAAAGAGTATGAAGAATTATCTGATAAATTGGCACATTATCCTGATGATGGTCAATTAATGTCCCGTCTTTCTACTGTAATGGAACGCATGGATGCGACTGGGGCATGGGAAGTAGAAACCAATGCCAAAATCATTTTAACAAAATTAGGAATTGTTGATTTTGATGTGAAAGTTGGCACATTATCAGGGGGATATCGCAAGCGGATTGCTTTAGCAGCAGCCTTGATATCAGAACCTGATTTGTTGTTAATGGATGAACCAACAAACCATCTTGATGCTTTGTCTGTAGAATGGTTACAAAGTTATTTAAATCGCTATCGTGGCGCACTTTTATTAATTACTCATGATCGGTATTTTTTAGATAAAGTTACTAATAGAATTATTGAAATTGATCGAGGTGATATTTACAATTACACGGGTAATTATTCCTATTATCTAGAAAAGAAAGCTTTAGCTGAAGAATCGGCTGTTAGCACTCAACGTAAACATCAAGGTCTTTTACGAAAGGAATTAGAATGGTTAAAAAAAGGACCTAAAGCTAGAAGTACAAAGCAAAAAGCCAGAATTGATCGCGCTCATGCTCTCCGAGATACTGAGTTTAAAGACATTAATGGTAAGGTGGATATTTCTACCGTTGGCCGTCGGATTGGTAAGAAGGTTATTGAACTTAAAAATGTTAGTAAGGCATACAATAACCGGACTTTAATTCATGATTTTACTTATGAATTTAGTCCAGAAGATCGAATTGGCATTATTGGCGGCAATGGTGCCGGAAAATCTACTTTAATGGATATTATGACTGCCAGAATTAAACCAGATTTTGGGACTGTAGAAATTGGAACTACAATTCATATTGGTTATTTTAACCAACATTCAGAAGAATTATTGACAGCGGTAAGTGAAGATCAGCGAGTGATTGATTATATTAAGGAAGAAGGGGAATTTATTCAAATATCTGACGGTACAAAAATCACTGCTTCCCAAATGTTGGAAAGATTTTTGTTTCCAGGAAATCAACAATATGCACCTATTAATAAACTTTCTGGAGGAGAAAAACGCCGTTTATATCTATTGCGTATTCTCATTAGTGCGCCCAATGTTTTGATTTTAGATGAACCGACTAATGATTTAGATGTGCAGACATTAGCGGTATTAGAAGACTATTTAGAGGATTTTAATGGTTGTGTGGTTGTAGTTTCTCATGATCGTTACTTTTTAGATCGGACAGTAGATAGAATTTTTGCTTTAGAAGAAGGTGGAGGTTTACGTCAATATCCGGGGAATTATTCCATTTATTTAGATTATAAAAAAGCTGAAGAAGCCCAACAACAGGAAATGCAAAAAACTGTAATTGCAGAAAAGGTTGTATCTCCAGTTATCGAGACTAAAAAAGTCCGCAGGTTATCTAATTGGGAAAGACGGGAATTTGAGGAATTAGAAGGAAAAATTGCTAAGTTAGAAGTGGATAAAACAGCAGTAGAAAAAAAATTAGCAACTGTGGCTGGGAATTATAGCCAAGTACAGAAGCTTTATGAAGAAGTAGAAACTCTGAAGAAAAATATTGATGTCGCCACAGAACGCTGGTTAGAATTAGCGGAAATGGAGTCTTAGTTAATAATCTATATTGTAATGCTAATTATCCCACAGCAATCCTAAATAATTCCTGAAAAATATTTGAGTAGTAGTATTAGAGGGTGTTTGATAGTTAATATTGCTCTCTCTTGACCTATCGCAAAAGTCAACACCTCATCATCAGGTATTCGTTGATTAGCACTTCCCGCTTCTTGAACCGTCAAAATGTCATGCCCCAAACTCCGCAACAATTCTACAACTTGAAAAGGAAACTGCTCATCCGCATAAAAACGCACCATCCTCTAGTAGTCTGTCAAGAACTAATTGACGTGTTCATTCGTTGTCATTTTGATTCTTCCTTCTTCCTTCTTCCTTCTTCCTTCTTCCTTCTTCCTTCTTCCTTCTTCCTTCGTGTCCTTCGTGCCTTCGTGGTTCGTTTCTCATCCGTCAAAATTTATTTGATAGACTACTAGGCTACCTCATTCTCCTCAACCGCCAATTCAATCTCATCGGGATAAGCCTCTGCATATACCCAAGCATTGGCCAAATCCGTAGCTGTAATCGTTGGATAGCTCGTTAAAAGGTCAACATCACTACATCCAAGACGGCGAGCCTCCACAAGTACCCAGACAGGAATCCGCGTATTCGCAATGCAAGCCTTTCCACCACAGACTTTAGGCGTTTTTTCAATTCCCTGCCAATTACTACCAAGACTTTGAGCAAGTAACTGGATAACCTGTACTTTTTCGCTGGGTCTGAGGGCAAGAAGTTGTCGTTCTAACTCTTTGACGATCACAGGTGTAAATCCTTATAAGGTTTTGGCAAGCTACATTTACCATTTTATAACTGAATTAAGAATAAGATCCCCCATCTTAACTTTTTTCAAGATGGGGTTTTGTACATTCTCTAGTCAGTTAAATGCTGATGCTATTGAGAATAAGTCTGGGTTGTAGATATTCGTAATTGACTAAGCGTCCTTTGTTGTTCAACTCAATTTTTCTCTGTACCACATTCAATTCTTGCTGGAATTTATTGACAACATTGTCAGCATTGGGATCTGCAAATTCTTCATCTTCATAATATCCCAGTCTGTCATAACGATAGGCTGAGAGGGTAAATACAGTTGTCAATTGGCTATTTGTCGGCTTCGCAGGTGGAAGAAAATCTATGAGGGCTTGACGGTCTTTAATATCGCCCTTTTCTTGAATTGGTTTATAAGCAGCCAAAGGCATATTAGGAATAAAACCCATGTATTCATATTGAGGGAAATTCACCGCAGAATGTAGGGGTCCACAGATGTAGAGGATAGTAGTAACAATCTCCACTAATTGTTCTAAGGTATCAATGCTATTTTTCATCCCCTTAACTCTACCACCATCTTGAGCAACCAATTCCCGCGCCCAAGCTTGCAGTTCCACATCTGCTTTCAAGTCTGTTGGACTCTTATAATAAAGTTCCAAATAGTTAAACACGAACTTGTTAATCGCGTTCCACAACAAGATTCCATCATCCCGATAAGGATAGTGTGGCAAGTTTTTCACATCATCCATACCACGATTTTTGAGTTCTCTGGGTAGGGCAAACTGATCCAAACTCCAATCTTTATAAGCATCTACAACAATTTGTAGTGACTCTTGCAAAGTTCCCGCTAATAATTCATCAACGGGACCGCCTCTATTAACCAAACCTTTACGGCCTAAATCATTGTTAGCCAACATGAACCGGAAATGAGGTTTTAGTAATATTCTCAGAGGATGGTTCTCAGCTAGTTGACGAGGGGTAACAACAGCAAAAGGTTCCATAACAAAGTGAGTCCGGCATAAATGGCTGCTCATTTCATGATGATTACTATCAGCAATTTGCACACAGGACTTGGCATAAAACCAGGTTAAAGCGTCATCAAAAGGAGTCAGCAATGGGCTGGCTTTACCCAAATTTGGCTTGATTTGAATGGCTATAGGAACCAATTGACCACGATCTTGAAAGCCTGAACTTCGCCAACAGAAAAAGGCTATGGGGGCTGGTAGGTACTTTTTACCTTTAGCGAAAGTGCCACCTTGAATAAATGCCAATGGTCTATAATCAGCTACATAGAGATTTCCTGTTGCCAGTCTTTCTATTAAATTGATAGAGTTGCCAAACTTAGCTTGCAATTCTTCGATAGTAAAAGCAAAGTTAGCTGGCATTTGCTTAATCTGTCGTATAACTACAGGATTTACCCCACAAAGCCGTTGTTCCGCGAAGGAATCATCGGTTTCATAAGTTTTCATCACATTGGGTTTAGGCAAAACAGGAAAAAAGTCTTCATAGTCTTGCAATTCGTCTAAAGGGTCCCAAATAGCATGAGCTTTAACGCCCATCATATTGACACCAAGTTCGGCTGTCTCTAATGTCCGTTCAGCAATATACTTGGTAGAAAAATTCTCTGAAGGAGGTACGCTTTTGAGCATGGCCAGGGGAGGCAAGAAATCATACCTAAATTCATACTCTTTCCGGCCTTTCTCTAGGGAAGATTGGCGTTGTGCCTTGTTGGGATCATTTTGAGGCAAAAATGGCTTCATGGGTGTTGATCTCAGTAATTTAATTGACAATTTCTAATGCTGGTATGCAATAGACTGTATTAAATTATCTAGCATCATGGTTGCTGATACAGATGTAACTTCATAAATATTTAAGTATTTTGGATGAATAAGGCTGGAAATAATACTTTTCTTTTGTAGTACAGATGAAAGCATCCAATTACCAATTACCCATTACCACATCTTCATAAATATCTGCCATTGTCAAATTTAAATCTACTGAATCTAAACGTAATTTATCATCTTTTCCTAAAACTTCTGTTAACCAATTTCCTTGATCATCTTGACGATAAACTTCTACTTTTATTTGGCTTTGGTAGACTAAAATATATTCTTTTAAACTATCTATAGTTTGATAATTGATGCGTTTTTCGCGTTTGTCTGTTTTTACTGTAGAACTAGATAAAACTTCTATAATTAAGTGAGGACGAGTTTTAAAATACCTTTCTTTATCTTCAGGATCACAAGTCACAATCAGATCAGGATAGTAGAATATATTAGCGTTTCTGATTTTGACTTGTACTTTCATATCTGAAACAAAAGCACGACAGGAACTTCCGCGCAAATGAGGACGTAATATGGCGTAGATATTACCTGCTATCAAGTTATGTTCTTCGCTTGCACCCGCCATTGCAAAAATTTGTCCGGCTACATATTCATGGCGAATATCGCTTGATTCTTCTGCTTCTAGGTATTCTTCTACACTAAGAATATTTAATGGAGATTGCATAATTTTGATTTGCTGCTTGAGGAATTATTGTATGCTTTTATTATAGTCAATTCATTCAGATCCCCGACTTCTTAAAGAAGTCGGGGATCTATGTTCTCAATAAATTCAAAAATTAAAAAACTTCCCATGAGTCAAACTGCGATCAATCTTGTTGCTATATTTGTCTTCTTGATGACTTTTTCCAGCCTATTGGGACCATTAATCCATCTTTCTCCAACAATACCAGCTTTAGCTACGGTAACATTTTTAGGAATTGCGACTTTAGATAATTTCAGCTTTCAAGGAAAGGGGGGAACGATAGTATTAGACTTACTAGCGCGATTTTCTCCAGAATATAAAGAACGAATTTTACATCATGAAGCGGGTCATTTTTTGGTTGCTCACCTGTTAGGAATTCCGATAACTGACTACACTCTCAGTGCATGGGAAGCTTGGAAAAAAGGACAACCAGGACAAGGGGGAATAACTTTAGAAGATAGGGAGTTAACAGCGCAAATAGAAACAGGTCAAATTAGCGCCCAACTACTAGACCGCTATTGTACTATTTGGATGGCGGGAATTGCTGCGGAAACTTTGGTTTTTAAGTCGGCTGAAGGTGGCAATGATGATAAATTTAAGTTAACTGAGATTTTGCAAGTTCTGGGTTTTTCGGAAGCAGTTTATCAGCAAAAACAACGGTTTCATCTTCTCCAGTCTAAAAATTTGATTGAGGAAAATTGGGATAGTTATCAAGCTTTGGTGTCAGCAATGAGAAAGGGGATTAGTGTTGAGGAGTGTACGAAAGTTATTGGGTAATGCATAAATAAATTAAGCTACATTAATCAACTGTTCTAAAGATTTAGCTAAAGGTAAAAGCTTTCCATCTTCTTGATATTCAGCAATTAACATTTCTATGACTTCCTGAGCATTTTTAACAGCTTCTTCATAAGTATCACCATGAGTATGATATTTTTGAGTAGTAAATTCAGGTAAATGAACTAAATAACATTTATCTTCACTACTCCATTGAATAATGATAGTATAAGGTAAATTCATTCTTCTAACTCCTCCTCTTGAATTGATTTTAATTTAGCTAATTTTTCGTTAACTTCTTTTTCTATATATAGTTTAGCATCATCTCCATCTTTGCCAGATATGATAATAGGATCTTCTGGTAATAAAGGATGATACCAACTGGTATGACTTCTTTTGGCTGAACGGTAAATAAACCCGGCTTTTTTGAGTAAACTTTTTAATTCTCTGATTTTTTTCGGCATTTTTCAACGGAAATATTATTAAAGTATATGAATTAACGTTAATTTGATACCAATCAGTAATGGGAAACTCTGACAAAAGATACTGAAAGCTGACTTTATTTCTTATTTTGTGGCATAAGTTATAAATAGTAATGATGCTTTGTGCAGATTTTCCTAAATTAATTAAATTTGATTTCTTAAACACTCATGTCTTCAACTCCCCAGTTTCTTAGCGGTAACGATATTCGTCAATTATTCCTCGATTTCTATACCCAACGGGGACACCAACCGCTTCCGAGTGCTTCTCTTGTTCCAGAAGATCCGACTGTGCTGCTGACAATCGCAGGTATGTTACCATTTAAGCCTATATTTCTAGGACAGCGCACGCCAGAATTTAAACGCGCTACAACTTCGCAAAAGTGTATTCGTACCAATGATATCGAAAATGTGGGACGGACTCACCGCCATCATACATTTTTTGAGATGTTGGGTAATTTTAGCTTTGGTGATTATTTTAAAGCACAGGCGATCGCATGGGGTTGGGAATTATCTACTCAAGTCTTTGGTTTCTCTCCTCAAAATCTCGTTGTTAGTGTGTTTGAAGATGATGATGAAGCTTTTACCATCTGGCGCGATACCATTGGTGTAACGGAAAAACGCATTAAGCGCATGGGTGCAGATGATAATTTCTGGGTATCTGGAATTACTGGACCCTGTGGACCATGTTCGGAAATTTATTATGATTTTCATCCAGAACGAGGTGAAGATAATATTGATTTAGAGGATGATTCCCGATTTATCGAGTTTTATAACTTGGTATTTATGCAATATAATCGGGATGTTGCTGGTAATTTAACCCCATTACAAAATCAGAATATTGATACGGGAATGGGTTTGGAAAGAATGGCTCAAATCCTGCAAAAGAAGCCAAACAATTATGAAACAGATTTGATTTTTCCGATCATTGAAACAGCAGCAAAAATTGCTAAAATTGATTATCATCAAAGCGATGAAAATACCAAAGTTTCTTTAAAGGTAATTGGTGATCATGTCCGTTCTGTTGTCCACATGATTGCTGATGGAATTCGCGCTTCTAATGTGGGAAGGGGTTACATTTTACGGCGTTTAATTCGTCGCGTTGTCAGACATGGAAGATTAATAGGTATTGCTGGGGAATTTATTAACCAAGTTGCAGAAACTGCAATTTCTCTTTCTGAGTCAGTTTACCCCAATGTGCGACAAAGAGAAGCTGCTATTAAAGCAGAATTACAAAGAGAAGAAGTTAATTTCTTGAAAACTCTTGATAGAGGAGAAAAGCTACTAGCTGAAATTATCCAAACGGGGAAACAACAAGGACAAACTTCTATTAGTGGTGAAAGTGCTTTTACCCTTTATGATACCTATGGTTTCCCATTAGAATTAACCCAAGAAATTCTAGAGGAAAATAACCTCACTGTTGATGTAGATGGTTTCAACGCGGAAATGCAAAAACAGGTAGAACGCGCAAAAGCTGCACACGAGACCATTGATTTAACTGTACAAGGTTCTTTAGATAAACTTGCAGAACATATTCACTCTACACAATTCATTGGTTATACCCAATTAACCACAACTGCAAAAATTGAAGTTTTATTAGTTGCTGGTGTTTCTGAAGAAGCAGCAGAAGCAGGAACAGAAGTACAAATTGTTTTAAATAAAACACCTTTTTACGCTGAATCTGGGGGACAAATTGGTGATAAAGGATATATTTCCGGTGATGGTGTTTTAGTCAGAATTGAAGATGTGAAAAAAGAATCTGATTTCTTTATTCATTTCGGACGTATTGAACGGGGAACAATTAGAATTGGTGATGAAATTACCGCACAAATAGATCGGGGTTGTCGTCGTCGCTCTCAAACTAATCATACAGCAACTCATTTATTACAAGCTGCATTAAAAAAAGTTGTTGATGAAGGAATTTCTCAAGCTGGTTCTTTAGTTTCTTTTGATAGATTGCGCTTTGATTTTAACTGTCCTCGCGCTTTAACTATTGAGGAAGTTATCCAAATTGAAGAGTTAGTAAATAGTTGGATTTCGGAAGCTCACCCTGCTACAATAGAAGAGATGCCCATAGCGGAAGCAAAAGCTAAAGGTGCAGTAGCGATGTTTGGGGAAAAATACGGTGATCAAGTGCGCGTGATTGATTTCCCTGGCGTTTCGATGGAGTTATGCGGGGGAACTCATGTTAATAATACTGCGGAAATTGGCGTTTTCAAAATCATTGCTGAAGCTGGTGTTGCGTCTGGAGTCAGAAGAATAGAGGCGGTTTCCGGGGCTGCGGTATTGGATTATTTGAATGTGCGTGATATAGTTGTGAAGGATTTGTGCGATCGCTTTAAAGTTAAACCCGAAGAAATCCCTGACAGAATCACAACTTTACAAACTGAACTTCGTAACAACGAAAAAGAAATTCAAAGTCTGAAATCACAAATAGCAATAGTTAAATCTGACAGCTTATTACAAACTGCGGAAACAATAGGAGAACACAAAATCATTATCGCCCAAATGGAAGATATTGACGCAGAATCATTAAAAGCTGCTGCGGAAAGATTGCTGCAAAAAATCGGTAATGGTGCTGTAGTTTTAGGTTCAGTTCCCGAAGCAGGGAAAGTGAGTATCGTTGCTGCTTTTAGTTCTGAAGTGAATAAAAAAGGTGTTCAAGCAGGAAAATTTGTGGGAGTTATAGCTAAAATTTGTGGTGGAGGAGGTGGTGGAAAACCCAATCTCGCGCAAGCTGGGGGAAGGGATGCAAGTAAATTACCAGAAGCATTAGAAACAGCGAAAAGCGATTTGTTAGCAGCATTAAAATAAGATTTAGATCCCCGACTTCTTAAAGAAGTCGGGGATCTGGATGCTGTCTACTACTGTAAAATTTCAAATATTTTGTTAACTACTTCTATTAATTTTTCAGCTTTAATTTGACCTGCTTTATATAAAATAATTTGCTTATCAGCAGTAAACAGCCGATTTGGTCTGATATTGCTGGGCTGATTTAACCCACCTGAATTAAAATCACAATTATCTATTCCAATAGCATACATATCACTGACAGATTGACCAGTAATTTGGCAAAGAATCAGGTCATTTCCCTGAAGTGTAGCAATAACTAAAGCAGGTCTGCGTTTTGTTTGAGTTAAATCTGAAAAAGGGAATGGAACAATAACAACATCACCTTTTATAAATTTTTCCATGCTGCTTCTTCCTCCGGTTTTAGCCAATCTTTTTGCAGCGAAGATTCACTCATAATAGTGATTTCTAGCATCTTATTTTGTTGGTGCTTGGTTTGCAAAAACTGGACAAAATCTAAAATTTCCTGTAACACGGGTTCAGGTAATTTTTCTAATTCTTGTGTTATTTGTTCTTTAATTGTCATTTGAATTTTACACTTTCCTAATTGTCAACAGATATGATGTTAGCTTCAGCAGTAATTGTATTTATATCATCACTGCTACTTTACCTACTTGTGTAGCTAGATCCACAACATCCCAAAGCACAAGTATTTGTTAAATGGTTTAAGGATTTGTATGATTTGTAATCTCAAAATTTAAAGATAACAATATCACCATAAGTTCTTTGTCCTTACCACTCATGTTTTATCAAATCGAACAAACTGCTAGACTATAATTATAACTGAGTTGAGAAATTTGTAGAAGCAATACCCAACCCATAAAACCTATAAATTAAAATTATGACTCTTGCACAAGAAACACGCTACTATTCCCCCCAAGAATACCTAGAATTAGAGGTAAACTCAGAAATACGTCACGAATATATCAACGGATTAATTATACCGATGACAGGTGGAACACCCAATCACAACCAACTTGCACTTAATTTTAGTGGTACACTCAATTATCTTCTTAAACGTCAACCTTATCAAGTCTTTGTCACAGATCAACGTCTTTGGATTCCTACCACAAAAATTCATACCTATCCTGATATTATGGTCGTGAAAAATCCCTTAGAATATGAACAAGGAAGAAAAGACACCTTAGTAAATCCTGTGATGATTGCAGAAGTATTGTCAAAATCTACCAAAAGCTATGATAGAGATGAAAAATTTGCAGCTTATCGGACAATTTCCAGCTTACAAGAATATATTTTAATTGACGAATATACAATGCACGTTGAACAGTATTTTAAAACTGATAATAACAAATGGATATTTTCTGAATTTACAGATGCAGATGTTAGCTTAAATCTAGCTTCTATTTCCTGCCAAATTATGTTATCAGATATTTATGATAAAGTAAATTACAACACAGAAGAATAAAAAACTCAATCTTCCTCTCTGTGCCTGGAGCGTGAGATAATCATAATTATAAATACCCAAGGAGTCAATAAAAATGAGTCGCATCAATCCTTATACCCTACAAATGCAAATTACCCAAATGTTTGCCCAAGGACAATCATTTTTTGCCCTTACCAAAGTTCAAGATTGGTTAAAAGAACATAATCAAAACCCCTTAGATTTTGAGATTATCTTTCATAAAAAACCTGCACCTCCTGGTTCTAAAGAAGTCATGGTAATAGAAATAGAATTAAAACGTAGAGACGGACAATCTGTAGATCCTTGGTTACAAGAACAAGCAAATTTAACGGCTTAATTGTTGCTGGAAACTATCTTGTTTTGAACATTGATTTGATGATTCATTCTAAAAGTACGAGTTAATATACAATTAGCGAAAAATTATTGTCTGAATCAGGATGTCCAGGATTTAAGGATGTACAGGATGTTGCTGGAAACTATCTTGTTTTGAATATTGATTTGATGATTCATTCTAAAAGTACGAGTTAATACACAATTAGCGAAAAATTATTGTCTGAATCAGGATGTCCAGGATTTAAGGATGTACAAGATGTTGCTGGAAACTATCTTGTTTTGAATATTGATTTGATGATTCATTCTAAAAGTACGAGTTAATACACAATTAGCGAAAAATTATTGTCTGAATCAGGATGTCCAGG
>JANMEE010000336.1:0-15275 GCA_031376645.1 Dolichospermum sp. OTE_75_concoct_329_sub
AAAATTCCGCCCGATATGTTCCCTATCTTCATAGGTTTTAATTCTTCTTTCTCCTTCCTCCTTGTCCACTTTCCCTCCTTGTCTGCCAAGTCTGGCCCCTATTATCAATCTCAATGTAAAAAACCTACACTTGTCAGGGGGTTGGGGGTAGGGTTCTTGTACCTCATAACACAAAGGAAGTGCTGTATAGCGGTTATCGCTCTTGATGGAATACTATCTAGGGCGCAGGCCCTGCGCCCCTACAAATCCCAAATTAAATTACATGAGTGCTATTGAAATTATTGCCGCTATCTTCGGTCTTGTCAGCGTTTGGTTAACTGTTAAAGAAAATATCTGGTGCTGGCCGACAGGATTGGTAATGGTATTTCTGTATATCTTCGTTTTCTATGAAGCACGTCTTTACTCAGATGTCATTCTCCAGATAATCTATATATTTTTGCAAATTTATGGCTGGTATATTTGGTTAAATGGAGGTAAAGATAACACTCCTATTGCTGTAACTCGTATCTCCAAACAGGGAATGATTATTTGGTTTAGTATAGCATTGATTGGTACTTTCGGTTTAGGTTATATTATGCGTAGTTACACTACTGCGGCATTACCTTACCCTGATGCTAGTATTACTATTTTAAGTCTAATTGCCCAGTGGTTAATGGCTAAAAAAATATTAGAGTGTTGGATAATTTGGATAACAGTAGATGTGATAGCAGTAGGAGTTTATGGAGTTAAACATCTTTACCCAACCACAGGACTCTATCTAGTGTTTTTAGTTTTAGCTGTACTAGGATATAGAGAATGGAAAAAGGCTTACAAAAAGCTACGACTGGGATGATTTTGGGCAAGTTTATGCCCCCACATTTAGGACACCAATATCTTGTAGATTTTGCCCGCAATTACGTTGATAACTTGACAGTTTTGGTTTGTTCTATGCAATCAGAACCGATTCCTGGAGATTTGCGCTACCGCTGGATGAGGGAAATGTTTCCTGATGTCAATGTTGTTCATGTCACTGATGAAAATCCCCAAGAACCAAAAGACCATCCTGATTTTTGGCAAATTTGGTATGACAGTATTCGTCGGGTATTACCTCAAGGGCCAGATTACGTTTTTGCTTCGGAAAATTATGGTTGGCAGTTGGCAGAAATTTTGGCAGCAAGTTATATTCCTGTAGATCATGCTAGGAGTTTAGTCCCTATTTCTGGTACACAGGTACGGCAAAATCCCTTTGCTAATTGGCATTATATCCCACCCTGTGTGCGTCCTTATTTTGCGCGTCGTATTTGCATTTTTGGGGCTGAATCTACTGGTAAATCAACACTGACGCAAAATTTAGCTCATCACTACAATACTGTTTATGTCAACGAGTATGCGCGGGGATTATTAGATTTTAAAGGTGGACATTGTGATTTTACAGATATTCCCTTGATTGCTAGGGGACAAATGGCTGCTGAAGATGCTTTGGTGCGACAGGCAAATAAGGTAATATTTTGTGATACGGACTTGATTACAACTACGATTTGGAGTCAGGTCCTGTTTGGTAAATGTCCGCAGTGGATTGAAGATGAAGGTAATCTCCGAGAATATGATTTGTATCTACTACTGGATGTAGATGTGCCTTGGGTAGATGATACACAGCGTTGTTTGCCTAACTATCGAAAAGAATTCCGCGATCGCTGTATTCAAGCCTTAGAATCACGTCATAGACCCTATATTATCATTAATGGCGACTGGGAACAACGCTGGCAAAAAGCTTGTATAGCAGTAGATGAATTATTGAAAATTGCGTAGGGGCGGGGTTTCCCTGCCCTCTGGGGTTTCCTATTGTATTTTACGCGACCGAGAACCGCTATAACAGCGTGGTAATAAAAATTATGCCAGTCTCCGTTTAATTTCCTCAGCTAAATCTATCAAAGCCACTTCTATTTGTTCACCTGATTTTAAATCTTTCAACGATGATTTTTGTGCTGCTGCTTCTTCTGCACCAATAATTACACAAAATCTGATTCCCTGTTTATCTGCGGCTTGAAATTGTTTACCTAAAGGACGTTTTTCAAAGTTAGTCACAACATTAATTCCGGCTTGACGCAACTGTTGTGATATTTGTAAATAAATAGGTATTAAATCCTCTTGCATATTCACTACTATCACCTGAGTTGGTGTAGCAGATAAAGTATTTAAAATACCCGCTTTTAACAACCGACTAATTAACCGAGTTAAACCAATAGAAATACCCACACCAGGCATTTTTTCACCAATAAACATTCCCACTAATTCTTCATATCTCCCACCAGAACAAATACTCCCCAAAGCTTCGTGTCCTAATAATGTAGTTTCATAAACAGTGCCTGTATAGTAATTTAAACCGCGAGCAATAGATAAATCAATACAGAAACGTTTATCAGCAACTCCTAAATTTCTTACTCCATTAATTACTGTTTCTAATTCAGTTACTCCTAAATTAAATTGTTCAGCTTCAGGAAGATTTGCGGCTAGGTGTTTGAGTTTATCTAAAATATCATCAATGCTGCCATCAATTTTAATAAACTCAATAATTTTATCTGTCTGTTCTGAGGAAATTCCTTCTTTTTCTAACTCTTGTTTGACTTTAGTTTCGCCAATTTTTTCCAAATTGTCAATAATACTAATACAGGTTTTAATTTGCTGTTCGGCAATTCCTACTGATTGAAAAAAACCTGTGAGAATTTTTCGGTTATTAATGCGAATAACAAAATCACCAATATTAATTTTTTCAAATATTTCTGTGATAATTGCTGGCATTTGGGCATCATAAAGTAAACTAAGTTTACCACGAGCAACCACATCTATATCACATTGACGAAATTGGCGAAACCGTCCATCTTTTGCCCGTTCACCACGAAATACCATATCCATTTGATAACGAGCAAAAGGAAAGGTTAATTCATTTAAGTGCCGGGCAATATAAGCAGCCAAAGGCACAGTTTGATCAAATTTTAAAGCTCTGGCTTCTGAACCAGTTTCTCCAGATTTATCCTTTTCTGCTTGGCGATTTGGTGGTAAAATTGGTTCAATACCGTAGATAATATTATCACCTTGATTACCTTTGGCTTGTAACACTTCTAATCTTTCTACTGCTGGGGTTTCAATGGGTGTAAAACCATAACTTTCAAAAACTTTACGAATAATATCTAGTAAATATACTTCTAAACGCTTTTCACTGGGCAGAAATTCCGGAAATCCGCTAGGAGTTGAAAAGTTTATTTTGTCACTTTTAGTCATTTTTTTGCCTTACTAAATGGAAAATTAACTACAGACTATTATCTTATCTTTTATTTACAGCACATAACAGGTCAATAAGAAAATACTTCCATTTATTAGCAAACACAAGCTCTTTTTGAGCTAATTCAGCAGTGAATAATATTCAGGCTAGAAATTAGGTGAAAATTATTTATAATCAGCTTATTTTCAGGATAAACAAGCAAATCTCTGGAATTTAATTGAACTGAGTGAATGTTAACTTGTTTTTAACAGGCATTATTAATAGTTATGCCAAAATTCACTTGATCTTTGATAGTAAATAGAATAGCCTAGACAATTAGTTATTTTCTTTGAGAAAGTTTATGAACAAAAAACTCATACTTAATTTGTTTGCTAGTTCTTCTATTTTTACATCGTTAATTTCTACACTGGGAATAATTAACCCTGCCCATGCTAGTGTTAATCTGACTCAGCAATTAATGCACACTGATGACGGTCGTACTTGTATCACTAATCCCCACGGGCTTAAAAATTTTGTGTGTATTCGAGATTCTGAGAGAGATCCAAAAGCTGCTCCTGCACCCAAATCTATGGTACTCTCAGCGCAACCATCTGATAGTAAAGTTAAAGAACTGAATTTTACTGATGAAGAAAGCGAGGCTGCAATTAGGATATTTAAGTGCGACTGTCCATTTTGTATCAATTCTTTGCGGCAATTACGTGGTAGTGGAAACCTAGTATACTAAATCTGCAAACTTTCGTCATTATGACTAAATGAGAAATGATATCAAGCTGATTTTCAGAATCATAGTTTTTTGAAAGTAGTGATAAGCTAAAACGCACCTAATTTAAATATTCGGGCGGGCAGGATGCCCACCCCACAATATTTAGACTCCTAACAGGTTATACAATTTAAATGCGGAACAGCTTAACATATTACTCTCTATTGGTAGTAGAGGGCAAGATACTATCACTAGGGGGTTTAATATGGAAGGGGATTAGGATTAACTACAGAATCACTATTTTACCCTTTCTTCTTGCACTAAAGTGCGTTGGTAAATTTGATGATCTTTAAACCAATGCCAAGTCCGAGCGCGATAGTTGTTATCTACACTAATATTGATCATTTCATATAAGTATAAATTGGGAAATTGTTTATAACTAAAATACAACATCACTGTACAATCATCAACTTCCCAAGCTTTACCTGCAATCCGTTCAGTATCAAACCAAATCTTCTGATCTTTGTATGTCGCTGGAAAATGATGTTCTTCTTGTTTACCATTAGACCAGATATAACGATTAATTTGATAGTAAGAAAATGGGCTATTTTCTGGAAATTGACAACTCAGATAACAATCATGTTGATCAAGAATTTTACCTGTATTATCAACTACTGTATAAGTCCCAGCCCATTCACCTTCATGACGAGCTAAAACAGGCATTTCTAAACGAATATTAGACATACACAAATTCTTTTATTTCCGTAAGCTTACTAAACCTCATCATTAAACCACCAAGGGTCTTTATTAGAGTTAGTTTTAATTAACAATGCTTTTTTTCGCAAAAAGCGTTTTAATCCTATTGTACCGATTCGTGAACCTCCCAGTCCAGAAGATTTAAAAGCATTTCTTTCTCCTTCGTTAATTAATGAAGTTAATCCGGCATCATTAATACTAATAACACCTGCTTCTATTTTATCAGCAACTTCTGTTGCTAGTTCTTCTGATTGTGTAAATACAGCAGCACTAAGTCCATAAATGCAATCATTAGCTAAATTTATCGCTTCTTCAATGGTAGAAAAAGGCATAACGGGCATAATTGGACCAAATGTTTCTTCAGTCATAATTTTCATAGAATGGTTCACTTCAGTGATAACTGTGGGACGACACCACCAACCACCACCTAATTCTTCTACTTTACCACCACAATGAATTACTGCCCCTTTGGCAACGGCATCTTGCAGATGATCATTAATAATAGCTGCTTGTTTCTCGGAAATAATCGGACCAATTTCTCCACTTTCAATAGTCGGGTATGCCAGTTTCAATTGATGGGCTTTAGTAACTAATTGATGATAAAATTCTTCAAATATAGATTCAGCAACATATATTCTTTCAATCGCCGAACATGACTGTCCCGTATTAGCTACAGAAGCCCATAAAATTGCTGAAGTTGCTAAATCTAAATCTGCTGACTCTAAAACAATCGCTGGGTCTTTTCCACCTAATTCTAAGAAGGCAGGAATAAATTTTTGCGCTGCTGCTTCAGCAATTAAACGTCCAGTTTCTATACTACCTGTAAAACAAATTAAATCTACATCTTCTATTAAATCTGCTCCTGTTTGTCCTGCTCCTTCGACAAAGTTTAAGACATCACGTAATTGCGGAATAGTATTTAATATAGTCATCAAAGGGGCAACAAAACGGGGGGTGATTTCACTGGGTTTAACTATTACTGCACAACCCGCTAGTAAAGCCGGAATTGTATCAATTGTAGATAATAATAGGGGGAAATTCCAAGGACTAATTACGCCGACAAGAGCATAAGGAACAGCAGTTTGTTGTAAAGCAATAAAAGGAATAGACGTATTTTTAGCTGTCCCTTGCAGTAATTGTGGAGCTAAATTACACCATTTATCAATACTAGAAATAAATGAATCTACTTCTAAAATTGATGTTGATAATCTTCCTGTATCACTCACCAAAGCTTCAGTTAATAAAGTTCGTTCTGATAATATAGCTTGTTTCCAGGCTTTTAACGCGGCAATTCTGCCTTCAACTCCTAATTTTTGCCAGATAATTTGTCCTCTCCGTAAACGGTGACATTGCTGGGAAAGTAATTTTGGTGGTGGAGGAACGATGACATAATCAAATTTACCTGTGCGGGGGTTGCGGACTTCTATTGGTTTACTCATTTTTGATTAATTTAAATATGAAATGAAAAAGATTTAATTTTATTTCGCGCCAAGATATAAAGGAGGAAATACAGAAAAATTTATGTAAGTTTCCTAAAACGTTTTGACAATATTTATTGTATTCTCAAAATAGTCAATTTATAGTTACTTGTATGTCTGCTGCTCAAAAACTGCGCGAATTACTGGCACGTCCTGAAATTATCGTTATTCCTGGTATTTATGACTGTTTGAGTGCAAAATTGGTAGAAAAAACGGGTTTTGATGTTGCTGCTACCAGTGGTTTTGGGATTGCTGCTTCTACTTTGGGTTTACCTGACTATGGTTTTCTCACTGCTACGGAAATGTTTTATAGTGTGGGGAGAATCGCGCAGTCAATTAATATACCTTTAATTGCTGATTGTGATACAGGTTATGGTAACGCTTTAAATGTAATGCGAACTGTTAAAGATGCTGTCCAATTAGGTTTAGCGGGGATAATCTTAGAAGACCAAGAATGGCCGAAGAAATGCGGGCATTTTGAAGGTAAACGGGTAATTTCTATGACTGAACACGCGGGGAAAATCCGAGCTGCGGTAAAAGCCCGTGGTGATAGCGGTTTGGTAATTATAGCTCGAACTGATGCCCGTGCGCCTTTGGGCTTGGAGGAGGCTATTCTGCGTGGTCAAGCATACATCAATGCTGGTGCAGATGTCTTGTTTGTGGAAGCACCTCAATTTGTAGCGGAATTGCAAGTTATAGCTGCTGCTTTTCCTAATATCCCATTGGTAGCAAATATTGTGGAAGGTGGCAAAACTCCGCCAATTTCTCCTTTAGAATTGCAAAATTTGGGGTTTAAAATTGTCTTTTTTCCTCTGACTGCACTTATGGCTGTAACTGAGGTAATGAGTGGTTGTTTTCGTCATTTGAAGGAACAGGGAAGGACTGATAATTTATCTGGTTTGATGAATTTTCAGGATTTTCAAGAACTTATGAATGTGCCGCAATATTTAGCTGTGGAGAAGGAGTATAAGGAATGAATTATTACTTGGTTGCAAGTTGATGAATAATGAATTATATTAAAAATAATGTAATATAATACTGTGCATTATTAAGGTAATTTCATGAGTACCACGAGTTTTCGGCTTGATGATGACTTACAAGATAAACTTGACACCACTGCTAACCGGATTAAGCGTTCTAAAGGTTGGATAATTAATGATGCTCTCCGTCGGTATATTGAGCAGGAAGAAATTAAACAAAGGATGTTTGAAGAAACTCAAGAAGCGATCGCTGATATTGAAGCCGGTCGTGTAGTATCAGGAGAAGAGGTGATGAAATGGCTGGAGACTTGGGGAACTGCTGCGGAAACTAAGGCTCCTTTGCTATGAAATTGGAGTTTTCGGAAAGTGCAATTCAAGATTTGATTCGGCTACGGGAGTTTATCGCGGTTCATAACCCCAAAGCAGCAGAACGTATCTCTCTGCGGCTACGACAGGCAATTGGAAAACTTGCACTGCATCCCGATATAGGGCGTTCTGTACCGGAGTTTGAAAATGTTCGTGAACTTGTAGCTGGTGATTATGTTGTGAGATATTTACGCCTTGAGGATGTGATTTTTATATTAAAAATATGGCATGGTAAGGAATTTCGTGATTTTGGGTAAGTGGGGGAAATGAGCGATCACTGATTTAATTCAGCCTAAAAATTACTCTATTTTTTTCCCAATATACCCAATAATAATTTTGCCTGTTCCCAATTTTGAGCATATCCCTAATTCTGTAGAAAAATGAAGTCTCCATGCTCCTGGTGTCATACGAATATGCAAACTAAAAATACGCTCCTTACCGTCTGGGCATTCAAAAATTAATTTTTTATTTTTCTCTAAAGAGTCAAGTCTAGACTGACTTTCTAGAGTTGCTTTACTGGGAAGAAGATCCAGATTAAAATCTCCCTCCGTCCAAGTTTTACAATAGTTTTCTAGTTCAAATAACTTCTTTTCAACCTGTCTCAATATTGGAGTTCCATAATAAAGGCTTTGGATCTGTTGTCTAACATTTTCGCAAAACTCCAGACTAGGAAATAATTCTTTTCTACGTTCCCAAATATCCTCACCATCAATAACTCCAATGCGAATGCGTTCCTGTATCCATTCAGAGTGAAATTGAATATGATGGCTAAAACTAGAGTGACGAATTTCTACAGATTGATTAATTATCTCGTCATTATCATTCAATTGAATCAAATCTAATTTCAGACAGCTTAAATCCCAAAATTGATTAGATATAAAACTTATTGCTACTGTATCAAGTAAATAGGCAACACCTAACCCAATTGTTAAATATCCTTGATAATAAAATTCAGACAAACCAGAATTATTTTCAATATCTTGAATCTCTGGATTTAATAATTCCTTTGATAAAGGTGTTTTTTTTGCTAAAGTTTTAATAAAAAGTTGCTCTTCTTTATTAGCTTCTTTACACCATTGACTTACAGAATAATTAGGCGCAAGCGTGATATGATAGAAAGATTCATGAGAGCGAAGATTCACTTTCATACCTTGCGCGGTAAATGCTCTAATAGTTTTAATTAGCTCAGACATCCATTGTTTTGCTGTTTCTGCATTGGAATCAGTATTTTGTACAGAAAGTTCATTAAATACTAGATCAAACTCCACACCCTAATCTCCCTTAACAGGTTCTAATAAAGCATCCAAACTTCTTTCCCACTCATCGAAAAATCCATCTGGCCATCTGTCAATTGTACCATCCCGATAAATACGTGGTGAAATAACTTTTGTCAAAGATTGCCCTTGTTTTTCTTGATTTTGAAAATAATGTAATTGTACATCTTCTGGTTTAATTGTCCCACCATGAACAGCTAAACGAATACCATTTAAAACATGATCGCTATGAGTTTCTATGACTACTTGAACACCACAACTAGCTGCAAGTGCTAATAATTCTCCCATTTTTGCCTGTCCTCTGGGGTGAAGATGTGCTTCTGGATTTTCAACTAGAATTAGTGTACCAGGAGGAGATGCAAGTACAGCTACAATTATTGGTAAAGTGTGAGTAATTCCAAATCCTACATTAGTATTACGATATCTACTACTAACATCTTTTCCCATATCAAATGAGTATTCTAAACGCATTAAATCAACACCTGGAATTGGATCTACATGAATATTTGTACCAGGACGAATTTCTCCCATCCATGCTTTAACTTGATCGTTTAAAAGTCTTGAATTTTCTTGTGGATGAATTAATTTGTTGATTTCACTTTTTCCTGGACGTTCAAAAATTCTATTAACTGAATATGAATTTTGTGGTTTAATTCCAACAGTATTTATGTCAAATTTACCAAAAACATACAAGAAATGTGCTGCATATTCTCCTCTAGTACCAATTTGAAAATGCTGACGGACTAAATCATCTGACATTTCAAATACATTTCGTGGTCCAAGTCGTTCAGCTTGTAGATAGTGAAAGTAATCAGTAAAAAGACTAAATCCATGTATATTGTCAGTTATTGGTGCAATATCACTACTCAGGACATCAGATTGTTTATTATACTTAAACTGCCATGTCCATGTTTGAATATCTTGATGATCTACTATCAGTTCAAATATAATTTCTTCTTTTTTTGCTCCTTCAAATAAAGCATCTTTAGCAGTACCAATATTAACCAAATTACCATTAAGGGCTAAATATTTTCTCTGTAAAAGTCTCTGTTGATATGACTGTCGTAATAACAGAAGTGATTGTAATACTGAAGATTTACCCATACCATTTAAACCAGATAATAAAGTTAGTGGTTTAAAATTGATTGTCTGGTCTTCAAATGGTTTAAAATTTTGCAACCGCAATGAATGGATCATGATAATACTTGTGTAATTAGTTCTTGAATTTGTTCTAATCTCTTATTTACAGTTTTGAATGTTCCCAGAGTACCATATAAAGAAGTTGTAAATTTGCCATTATTACTCCAATCTATTATTTTTTGTTGCAAATTTTCTTTTTTTTCTTTAATAAAGTTAACTTCTTGAAATTTTAGTTGATATAACTTAACAGACCAGGCTTCAAATAATGCCTTGTTCACAGGATAGCGGTTTCCTTTATTTTTACGAAAAGCATTTTCACCAAAAATTTCAACAGCTAAATTCATTATATTTTTAAATTTAGTCTCTAATAATTTGATTTCTTGATCTGACATATTATTAATATATGTCATCGTTTTTTCTAAAACTTTTCTATAGCTTTTATACTCAAATAATTCTTGATTCTCCACCATAAATACTAATACTCGCAGTATGCACTCACGATCCATCATCCTATCAGCTTTAATATTGTTATTAGTGGCTATTTTAAATTCAGATGATTCAGCCAATTGTTCTAATAAACTTGTTGCTTTACCTTGATTTAAAGCATGGCGTATTTCTTGAGGTGATAAGGCTATAGCACTAGTGTTAATACGTTCAAATATTGCTTGTCTATATTCCTGATCTGTACCTGGTTCCAGAAAAATAATTGTGAGGTTAGTTTCTTCTATTCTGCGTTGATAATTACGTGGTATTTCATCATATAGTTTATCATTAAATTGAGTAAATGATTCTAGTCCAGTTAATCTTAACTGTTTATCTATAATGAACTCTTTTAAACTATTAAGTCGTTGTAACCCATCTATTACTAACCATTTTTCTTCATTAGTTGCATCAATATAAAAAGCTGGTAAAGGGATACGCAGTAAAATTGATTCTATCAGTCTACTTTTAGCAGTTTGATTCCAAACTTTTTTTCTCTGAAATTCTGGTTCTAATTCTAGTTGATGATAACTAATTCTTGCTAATAATTCATCAATGCTAACTTGTCTAGTTTCAACTCGAATTTTAGTAGGGTCGAAAGGCTCATTTATCTCTTCATCTATTAGATTATTTTCTTCATCTATTGATTCATCTGGTATATCTGATTCTAAGATAATATCTGTATCCATAATTTTTAACCCAAAATCCAAATAATATTACGCTTCTGGTTCAATCCCCAAAGCCCGCAACTGTGCAGCTAAACGATCGCTTTTTTGACGTTCTAGTTCGGCTCTTTCATCACCATTCAACAACAAATTACCTTGGGAATCCCACCAACGCAGCCAAGGTAGTTCCATAGCCAGATACTCACCTTGCCATAAACCTAACTCCACACCCATAGGTGTAATTGGATAATGTCCCCGTTCATTTGCTGGTAATAACTGATATTGTCCACCAGTTAATTCATAAACTTCAAGACGGGCTTTCCTAACTTCATAAATGCCATAAAAAGCAGGGCGAATTACCTGTTCATAAATCCAAAATTTACCTTTCCAAGGAGTTTTATCTCTTTCTTCAATACCATTTCCAGAGACAAATTCTAAAACAATTAACGGGGCAATGTACTCTTGCCAAAGGACATAAGATCGCCGTATTTGCCCATTTAAGGTAGCTGGGACATTGGGGACATAAAACCAATCTGGAGCTTCTGCACCCCGTTCTGCTGGTTCAGTCATCCGCCAGTAGATACCGCAATCTTGACCTATGGTATATTGCCCGTCTGGATGGCGTTTTTGTAATACTGGTTGAATGGAGTCTGTCAGTAGATTGCTTTGGGGATGCTCCTGAAAATTTTTCACGAATGTACCGTCCGACTCTGGAAGTTGGGTATGGTCTGGAAGAGAGGTTTCTGGGTAAGGGCGTAAGTCTGAATCTTCCTGGACATCAGTTGTCAAAGTCATAGATCCTCCTGCTGGTGTGAGGTTTGTTCTAGTTTAGCAATATTAGTAAGAATTGCGACGCATCCTTAACTCAAAGTCCAAATAATATTACGCTTCCGGTTCAACGCCCAAAGCCCGCAACTGTGCAGCCAAAAGATTTGCTCTTTCTTCACCAGTTAATAATAAATTACCTTGCAAATCCCACCACCGCAACCAAGGTAATTCCATAGCCAGGTACTCACCTTGCCATAAACCCAACTCAACACCCATAGATGTAATCGGATAATGTCCCCGTTCATTTGCTGGTAATAACTGATATTTTCCACCAATTAATTCATAAACTTCTATACTGGCTTTATTCACTTCATAAATGCCGTAAAAAGCAGGTTTAATCACCTGTTCATAAATCCAGAATTTACCTTTCCAAGGAGTTTTATCTCTTTCTTCACTACCATTCCCAGAAGCAAATTCTAACACAATTAATGGCGAAATATATTCTTGCCAAAGGACATAGGAACGTCGGCTTTTACCATTTAAAGAAGGTGGTACATTGGGAACATAAAACCAGTCTGGTGCTGCTGCACCTTTTTCCGGTGGTTCAGTAATACGCCAATAAATACCTAAATCCTGTCCAATAAAATATTGACCATCAGGATGAAGTTTCTTTAATACTGGTTGAATAGAGTCCGTGAGGAGAATGCTTTGTGGATGTTCTTGCCAATTTTTCACAAATGTACCGTCCGACTCTGGAAGTTGGGTATGGTCTGGAAGAGAGGTTTCTGGGTAAGGGCGTAAGTCTGAATCTTCCTGGACATCAGTTGTAAAAGTCATAGATCCTCCTGCTGGTGTGAGGTTTGTTCTAGTTTAGCAAAATTAGCAATATTAAGAGACAACGACTGAATTTAAATATACGTGATCTTAAAACCTTTGTAGAGACGTTCCATGGAACGTCTCTACTAAATTCATAATTTAAGCTGTTTTTCTTCCTAACTAACTTTCTCCACTCCCGCTAAATCCAAAATCGGTGCAATCAAATCTTCTCTCTTCACCGCCATTAGATGCACACCCTGACACAATTCCCGTGCAATTTGTACCTGTTCTGCTGCAATTTTCATGCCCTCTTCTAGGGGATGTTTCGCTTTTGCTAATCTATCAATAATGTGTTCAGGAATATTCACACCCGGAACAACCTTATTAATAAACTGGGCATTTTTTGCCGATTTCAAGAGAAAGATTCCCGCCAAGATTGGTTTGTTGTAACCACAGGCGATTTTATCCATGAACTTTTCTAATATTTCAAAATCAGTAATTAATTGACTTTGAAAAAACTGCGCTCCAGCGGCTATTTTCTTTTCAAACCGACTTTGTAAACCTGACCAACTTTTAGATTGGGGATCTACTGCTGCACCAACAAATAAATCTAAAGCCCCATCAGTGAGGGGTTTTTGATTAAAATCAAATCCTTGATTCATATTTCTAATTAACTGCAATAACCGCACAGCTTCTAAATCAAAAACGGCTTTTGCTTCAGGATGATCACCTGCCTTGATCGGATCACCTGTTAAAGCTAAAATGTTGCGGATACCCAAGGCATGAGCGCCCATTAAATCCGCCTGTAATCCTATTCTATTGCGATCGCGGCAAGCAAACTGACAAATTGGCTCAATACCATTTTGCAATAAAATCACTGAGGCTGCTAACGGAGACATCCCCAACACAGCCCGGCTACCATCAGTAATATTGACAGCATGAACCCTTCCCTTAAGAGTCGCTGCCATTTTGATGGTATGTGTAGGATCTCCGCCTTTGGGGGGTGCAACTTCGGCAGTAATTAAAAAGTCACCCTTTTGGGCAGCTTTACGGAAATTATTAAAAGTGCTATCGGTATCCGGCATAATTTTATGAGTTCGGTTTTCTTAAAGGGTAAAACAAATTACACCTAAAAGCTTAAACCCAGATCCCCGACTTCTTTGAGAAGTCGGGGATCTATTTCGGCTCATAATTACAAAATTTTAGTGAAACCTAAAGCGGCTTTGACATCTGCTAAAGTTTGATTAGCGATCGCCCTTGCTTTTTCGCCACCATCGCGCAATACTGACTCTAAATAGCCCTTGTCCGCCATTACCTCCGCATATTTATCTTGAATTGGCTTTAAAGCCTGAATCGCCGTTTCTGTCAGCAAAGGTTTGAATTGTCCCCAACCCATATCTGCACATTCAACTGCTACCTCTTCTTTGGTTTTTCCAGCCAGTAGGGTATACAGCGTTAATAAATTATGACATTCTGGGCGTTCTGGGTCATCAAAGGTTAAACCCCGCACCAAATCAGTTTTACAGCGTTTAATCTTCTTGGTAATCTCCTCTGGAGAGTCTAAAAGATTAATTCGACTTAATTCAGAAGGATCGGATTTTGACATTTTCTTGGTTCCGTCTGTCAAACTCATTACCCTTGCACCTTCCTTTCTAATTAAAGGATCTGGTAATTTTAAAACTGGTTTCTTCTTAGCAAATTGATGATTAAACCTGTTGACAATATCCCGCGCTAGTTCTAAATGTTGCTTTTGATCTTCACCCACTGGCACTTTATCCGCTTGATAAAGCAGAATATCCGCTGACATTAACACAGGATAATCTAACAAACCAACACCGACATTTTCCCCTTGTTTAACGGCTTTTTCCTTAAACTGAATCATATCTTGCAACCAGTTCAGGGGAGTAATGCAGTTTAGCAACCAAGTCAGTTCACTGTGTGCAGAAACGTGAGATTGGACAAAGATGCTAGAATACTGTAAATCAATACCACAGGCTAAATATAAAGCCGCAATGTTGTAAGTATCAGCCGCTAAGGTGGCGGGATTATGTGGTACTGTAATGGCGTGTAAATCTACCACACAAAAGAAATTTTCATACTGGTCTTGAATTTCTACCCAGTTACGAATTGCACCTAAGTAGTTACCTAAATGTAAGTTACCAGTTGGTTGAACTCCCGACAAAACGCGCTGCTTACCCATAATTATCAGTGTAATGAGAACTTGCTCAATTTTATAGACCTTGAGGGTGATGTCAAACCCC
Organism: Dolichospermum sp. OTE_75_concoct_329_sub; assembly: GCA_031376645.1. Taxonomy (GTDB): domain Bacteria; phylum Cyanobacteriota; class Cyanobacteriia; order Cyanobacteriales; family Nostocaceae; genus Dolichospermum. The sequence goes on from JANMEE010000336.1 coordinate 14,944, forward strand.
TGAAAACCGTCCTAACCATAGAATAAAATCTCAGGGATAATTGAACGCAGATAAACGCAGATAGACGCAGATAAAGATCTATCAATCAATAGATTTTATGATTCTATGCAGCGTTACATAAAATTGGTTTTACAAACGATTCTAAGCATTGACAATAAAAATGTGATACCCCTGAAAAATTCATTAATAAACATCCTGAAAATCCTCAAATCCTGGATATCCTGATTCAGACAATAAAAATGTGATACCCCTGAAAAATTTATCAATAAACATCCTGAAAATCCTCAAATCCTGGATATCCTGATTCAGACAATAAAAATGTGATACCCCTG
>JANMEE010000027.1:0-8301 GCA_031376645.1 Dolichospermum sp. OTE_75_concoct_329_sub
ACCAGCCCCACCGTTAATAGTGTCATTGCCACTGGCAGTAGTGATAGTGTCATTTTGACTTGTACCAGTAATCTGAAACCGATTAATCCCAGAGAAATCAACTCTGTCTGAGTAGAAGTTACCGCTAGAACTGAGTCGTAAAACTGAACCAGAAAATCCTTCTGTACCTGCGGAATTAGATAAGGTCATCCCACGTCCAGTATCACCACTGGAGTAATCGACAATTAGTAAATCATCTCCTGCACCCGCAGATGCAGTATTTGCACTCCCTAATCCAGTGTTAATTGTATCGTTTCCACTACCAGTAGTGATGGTAAAGTTCTCAAAGTTTATAGCTGTGACAATGCCAGTTAAATTAATCCCAGCAGGAGCATTGTTAATAGCCAGATTGCCTGTTTGGGCCGACAAGTCCAATATCAAGGTATCGCTACCATCACCACCATCTAATGTATCTACACCGCCTTTACCATTAATGATGTCATCACCAGCCCCACCGTTAATCGTGTCATTACCACTGGCAGTAGTGATAGTGTCATTTTGACTTGTACCAGTAATCTGAAACCGATTAATCCCAGAGAAATCAACTCTGTCTTGGTAAAAGGAACCGTTCGAACTGAGTCGCAAAGCTGAACCAGAAAATCCTTCTGTACCTGCGGAATTAGATAAGGTCATCCCACGTCCAGTATCACTACTGGAGTAATCAACAATTAGTAAATCATCTCCTGCTCCTCCATTAGCAACGTCAATGCCTAAGAGGGTGTTTATTGTATCATCCCCAGATGTTCCTGTAATCGTGTCATTCCCATTAGTTCCCGTAAAATTCTGCTGTTCTACCTGAATAACTTGTCCATTTACCGTAATCGTCCCATGATCATCTTCAACCTTCAAAGCCTGTAAAGTCTGAGTATCCAGACTGTAACCCTGTACCAACTCAGCAAAAATTGCCCCTTCATCACCAGCACTATCACTGAGATTGATATGAGCATCCACAAAATGCCCAATTTCCTCTAACAGCGTACCAAGCAAAGTTTCTGCTGTAGAAGTTGCGACAAAATTAGCTGATAAATAAATCTTATTGGTACTACTGGCATAAGCCCCATTAGCGCCACCAAGAATGTTACTATCAAGAATTTCAATTTGCGGAAGTTGACTAAAATCACCAGATAGCCATTGTAAACGCAGAATTTCCGCACCGTTGCGGTTGTATTGCGTACCAAAAGCGGTGTCAAAAACCTGCCAGAAATTGTCTAAACCAGAAAAAGTGCTGAGTTGGTTATAGGTCAGTGTCAGGGCAGAATTGAGTAGAGTATTCATGGATTTAATTAATTATTGGTATTAAAATGATGTTTGAAGGCGATAGGATGTGTCACAGCTTGTAACACTTTTTAGTTAAAGACTATACACGCACAAGTTTGACACAAATACTTACAAGTGTCAAACTCTATATCTATGCGACAAGTTAGAATATTTTTTTAACGGCTTATATTCCCATCAAATATGCAATTCAATTGAAGTTGTATAGAATCAAATTTCAAGAATTATTAACCGCAGATAAACGCAGATAAACGCGGATGAATTCATGGATTTCATGATTCTGTAAAACCTTGCATGAATTTGGTATAATCACTATCTGGGGTATGTTAAAATGACGAAAGTTATTTCTCAAACAAAATGCAATGCGACAAGTTTTAGTTTCAGAAGTAAAGGAAGATTTTGCTTACATTATGGATAGCGCCCAACAAGAACCCATTCTTGTTAAGGAGCATGATCGCAATTATGTGGCTATTATTTCAATGAATGATTATGAGGATTTGGTAAAGATTAAAAATCTTCGGTTAAAAAATATATCGGCGGATTTAGGGGCGGAAGCTCAGGCAAATGGACTAACGTTAGAACTGTTAAACGAGATACTTAACAGTGATGCTTAATCGCTATGTTTTGGATGCTAATGTCTTAGTTAGTGCTGTTTTATCTCCTGGTTCTACTGCTAATCTAGCTTACCAAAAAGCTCTTGACACTGGCATTTTATTGATTTCAGTTGAAACTTTTGCAGAGTGCGAAAGTGTTATATTTCGTTCTAAGTTTGATCGTTATATTTCTGTAGCACGTCGTCAAAAATTTTTAGCGGAATTTAGGGCAGCCGCCGAGTTAGTCTCAATTCTTGAGTTAATTAATGATTGTCGAGATACAAAAGATAACAAATATTTAGATGTAGCAATTAATGGTTCAGCAAATGTCTTAATTACAGGTGATCAAGATTTGTTGATTCTTCATCCTTATCGGGGAATATTACCAATTTTTAAGTCCGTCGGATTTTGTTAGGGGTGGGCATTGCCCACCAAAACCAGCATAGGGTGGGCAATGGGCAATGCCCACCCTACGTACCAACCAAAGTTTCTTGTGTGGCAGTTGCGACAAAATTAGCTGATAAATAAATTTTATTATTGCTACTATACTTGAGAAGGTCATAACTTGCGTTTTTACATCCATATATGTCCTTTAAGCAAAAGCTCAAATTGTGATCTTGCGAAGTATAGCATAAGCCCCATTAGCGCCACCAAGAATGTAAACCATAAAAGTAAGCGCAATTTCGACATCTTGATTGGCAGTTGTTTTGAGCGTTTAGGCGACGTTTGACGGTCGCAGCGAGATTAGATTGAGCTAAACTCTTAATCTAATTCTGTCAGTAGAATCTCAGTGGCTGTCTTCTCTGAGAGTGTCAAAAAAATGGGTAATTGGACATTGAAGATCAGCTTCATTACCAATTACCCATTATTTTAGGAATAACTTAAAATTCCTGTAGCTGTTGATTGTTGATAACACTAGCTTGTGTACTGGCAACTTTTGCTGCTTGTAACATAGGAGTGTTAGTAACAGAATTATTAGCCAAAGTAAACAAGGGATTGGATAAAATTCCAGAAATAGTAGTAGCTATTAAAGTTACTACCAACCCCACTTGTAAAGGTCTAAGTCCTGGTAAATCCCACCGAACTTGAGGATAATTTTTCACTACTTCGGACATTTCTTGAGGTTCTTTAACTACCATCATTTTCACTACACGAATGTAGTAGTAGATAGAAACCACACTGGTAATTAAACCGAGTAAAACTAACCAGTAAAGACCAGCTTGCCAACCTGCCCAAAATAGATAAATCTTCCCGAAAAATCCGGCTAATGGGGGAATACCACCCAAGGATAACAGGGAAATACTCAAACCCAATGTTAAGAGTGGGTCTTTTTGATACAAACCGGAGTATTCAGAAATTTGGTCTGTTCCGGTTCTCAGAGAGAACAATACCACACAGCTAAAGGCGCACAGGTTCATAAACAGATATACCAGTAGATAGAAAATCATACTGGAATAACCGGCATCAGTTCCCGCAATTAAGCCAATCATCACAAACCCAGCTTGGGCAATAGATGAATAAGCTAACATCCGTTTCATGCTTGTTTGAGCTAGAGCAACGACGTTACCCAAAATCATACTCAGCACAGCCAAAGCGGTGAAGACAAATCTCCACTCATCAGCCACAATAGGAAAGACAGTGGTTAATAAGCGAATAGCGAGGGCAAATCCTGCTGTTTTAGAACCGACGGATAAAAAGGCAATAACTGGAGTGGGTGCGCCTTCATAAACATCTGGAGTCCATTGGTGGAAGGGTGCAGCGGAAATTTTGAAGCCAATACCCGCAATTACGAAAACCAGAGCAATTACTAAACCTAGAGACTGACCTATATTAGCTGTGGCGATACCTTGCGCTATCGCAGTTAGTTCTGTTTGTCCACCGGATAAACCATACAGCAGGGAGACACCATACAAAAATACCGCTGTACTGGAAGCACCAATCAAGAGGTATTTCAGCGCTGCTTCATTGGAACGGGGGTCACGTTTTGTATAACCGCTCAACAAATAAGAGGAAATACTCAAGGCTTCTAGAGAGATGAAAATCATCACCAACTCATTAGCACCGGACAAAAACATTCCTCCCACAGTCGCAGTCATCAAAATGGCGATAAATTCGGCTAAAGCCGTACCACTTTGTTCGACGTAGCGAATAGACATTAATATTGTCGCTATTGCTGACAACGCGATGATACCGCGAAAGACAATACTCAGGTCATCACCGTTAAAGCTACCAGTGAAGGCAATGGGATTAGTTGTATCCCATTGGAAGTATAGAGCGACAATCGCGGCTGCTAAACCAGCAACTCCTAAATACCCTACCCAGCGAGCGGAGGTACGCCCCAAAATCAAATCAACAATCAAAACCCCCAAGAGGGTAACAATGACAATTCCCTCTGGTAAAATCGTTCCAGCATTTAACTGGGATGCAAAATTAGCAAAATCCATGAGATATATAGGTTTTAGCGATTAAACATTAGGGATAACACAAGTTTATTCTATCTATACTTCATGACTAAAGTTGCATTGATCTTTCTATCTTTAACAGTTGGAAACTACCCCTCCCCTTGTAAAGGGGAGGGGACTAATTTTTCCGGTTTCCCCCATTTCCAAGGCTACGGTGTACACACAAGTCCTACCCGTCTTCGTTTCGGCCTATTTCGCCCCAGCAATTCTCATTTTGAAACGAGTTTGCGCCATTTCAGCGATCCCCGGATTCATTAAGAATTGTAAAACCCTATGAATGTGAGGGTTTCAATGTCATGAAACCTTAAAATGAGAATTGCTGCTAACCCCCCTGCCCCTTCCCTACGTTAGCGCAGCGTGCCGAAGGCTGGGAAGGGGGGTTTCAAAGCCTCTCTCCGCTTCGGGGAGAGGTTTACAAGAGGGGTTAATTATACCTTGAAAACTTTTAAAATATCCTCTTATGACTCCAATAATCGTGTTTTTGACAAAAGTAATGCTTATCGTGGGCAAGCGATCGCTAATTGAGCCGGTGTGAGATAATATTTTATTAGTAAAAGTTAATAGCTTCTATTTTTATTGCCACCACCTTACCTATTTCATAGTTGTAAATTTAAGTTAATAATTAGCAAAAAATAAAACCATGGATATTATCGAAATCATTAAATCTGATTATCAAAGATTTCCTCTAAATCAAACTTACAGCATTTATGCAAATGATGTTTATTTTCAAGATGCTGTTTTCAAATTTCGAGGGATTGAACTTTATAAATGGATGATTAAATTCATTCAAACTGTTTTTCTCAACCTCAAACTAGATTTACATCAAATCCAATCTCAGGAAGAAATTATTAAAACTGAATGGACAATGAGTTGGAATTCGCCCTTACCCTGGAAACCTCGGATTTCTGTTTCTGGTTGGAGTGAATTACGACTAAATGCTGAGGGTTTAATTGTCTCCCATATTGATTATTGGCACTGTTCCCGTTTAGATGTCATCAAGCAGCATTTCTTTTCTGGGAAAAAACCTTCATAATGTAAATAAATGTAAATAAACTTCAGGCAGTAAGGAATTATTGATGCGAGTAATTTTAATGACAGGGAAAGGTGGCGTGGGTAAAACCTCAGTTGCCGCAGCCACTGGACTCCGTTGTGCAGAACTGGGCTATCGAACATTGGTTTTAAGTACAGACCCCGCCCACTCCCTTGCAGATAGCTTTGACGTGGAATTAGGACATGATGCCCGTCTAGTTCGTCCTAATTTGTGGGGTGCAGAATTAGATGCACTGCAAGAATTAGAAGGTAATTGGGGGGCTGTGAAACGCTATATTACCCAAGTTTTACAAGCCAGAGGTTTAGACGGTATACAAGCAGAAGAGTTAGCAATTTTACCAGGCATGGATGAAATTTTTGGCTTGGTAAGAATGAAACGTCATTATGATGAAGGGGAATATGATGTATTAATTATTGACTCTGCCCCCACTGGTACAGCATTACGACTGTTAAGTTTGCCAGAAGTTGGCGGTTGGTATATGCGTCGTTTTTACAAACCTTTGCAAAATATTTCCGTTGCCCTCAGACCACTTGTAGAACCTTTCTTCAAACCTATTGTTGGTTTTTCTTTACCAGATAAAGAGGTAATGGACGCACCTTACGAGTTTTATGAGCAAATTGAAGCTTTGGAAAAAGTTTTAACTGATAATACTCAAACTTCAGTCCGGTTAGTTACCAATCCCGAAAAGATGGTAATTAAAGAATCTCTTCGCGCTCATGCCTATTTGAGTTTGTATAATGTAGCCACAGATTTAGTTATTGCTAACCGGATTATTCCCCCAGAAGTTACAGATCCATTTTTCCAACGTTGGAAGGAAAATCAAGAACAATACCGTCAACAAATTCATGACAATTTCTTACCTTTACCAGTCAAAGAAGTACCTCTATATTCTGAAGAACTTTGTGGTTTACCAGCTTTGGAAAGATTGAAAGAAACTCTGTACAAAGATGAAGATCCCGCTCAAGTTTATTATAAAGAAACAACTCTCAGAGTTGTCCAAGATAATAACCAATACAGTTTAGAACTCTATTTACCCAATATTCCCAAAAGCCAAGTTCAATTGAATAAAACTGGAGATGAATTAAACATTACTATTGGTAATCATCGCCGTAATTTAGTATTACCACAAGCTTTAGCTGCACTGCAACCAACAGGAGCAAAAATGGAAGATGATTATCTAAAAATTCGCTTTGCTTAATAGGTGAATTCTATCTAAATAAAGAGATTCCCAACTTCTTAAAAAGCTAGGGAATCTTCTAGTTTTGATGAATACTACATATTTTCAGGAAAGAATTGCAACTGTTCTAACAAGAAGTTAAGGTCTTGAGTTAGTTTAACAGTGCAGGTATTCCCCAAGTCGCTGGAATGACGCAAACTCGTTTCAAAATGAGAATTGCTGCAAACAAGTAGAATAGTTTAAGGGAAATTATGTAAGTCATGGCAAAAAATGATATACTGTTCATATAATTACATTCACTTAAATTTTCCGTTCACCCACCAATCTGAATACATAGAATAAGTAAATTACTAAGTATGATAGTGGAAGCCTCAAACTAAGCTTTCACTATCAATACAGTATGGATAAAATTACTAAATTGGAGAAATAATAATGGCTAATTACACGCTAACTTCCAACGGGGATAATCTTATTGGTACCGCAAATAACGACACATTTAATGCTACTTATGATGCTGCTGTAACTGATACATTTGGTTCTAACGATTCTCTCAATGGTGGCACAGGCATAAATACGCTGCATATTGACCACCTTCTGGATGTTGCTATCACACCACCTGATAATCTCTGGGCTAAACTGAGCAATATTCAAAATGTTGTCATCAATACAACAGGTAATGGAGCGCAAACCATTACCACGGGTATTAATTTTCAAGCAGCATTCGCGCCCATGGGCGTAGACCTAAGAACAACAACATCCGGGACTGGTGCGATTGACATCACCATGACCACATTTACTGGTGCGGCAACACTCAGAACAACATCCACATCAGGTGCCCAAACTATTGTAACGGGTTCAGGTGCTACTACGGTAGTAGCAGCATCCGGCGCAGGGGCATTGAATATTAAAGGTGTCGGTCTTAACAAAGTTTTTGTAACTACCACTGGGGCAGGTGCTCAAACTATTGGTGACGGCAGTGGTAATGGTATAAACCTTGCTGTAGTTAATGCCACATCTGCTGGAGGCGCACAAACTATAATAAGTACCAGTATAACTGCGGTAGTTCTGGTAGCAACATCTGCTGCGGGCAAACAAATTATTACAACTGGTTCAGGTGCAGATATCATAACAGCATCAACAACAAATGCTACTAATACAATTGATACGGGGGACGGCAACGATAAAGTTACCATTGGGGCTACGACTTCAGGTAATTACACTATCAATGCTGGTGCAGGTAATGACACCATAACAGGCGGTGCAGGTAGTGATACTTTGATTGGTGGCGACGGTAATGATACTCTGAAAGGAGGTACTGGTGTTGATAGCATGACGGGGGGTACAGGTAAGGATATCTACTATGTAGATAATTCAGGCGATCAAGTTATTGAAGCCTTGAATGGTGGTACAGATACCGTCTTTTCAACCATCACCTATATTTTAGGTGAAAACTTAGAAAACCTCACTTTAACAGGTACAAGTAATATCGACGGTACAGGTAATAGTTTAAATAACGTGATCACGGGTAACAGTGGCAATAATAGCCTTAGTGGTGGTGACGGTAATGATACTCTGAATGGAGGTATAGGTGTTGATAGTATGACAGGGGGTACAGGTAAGGATATCTACTATGTAGATAATTCAGGCGATCAAGTTATTGAAGCCTTGAATGGTGGTACAGATACCGTCTTTTCAACCATCACC
>JANMEE010000028.1:0-1255 GCA_031376645.1 Dolichospermum sp. OTE_75_concoct_329_sub
AAAAAATAGAGGCAAAGAAGCCCCCGAAGCAAAAAATGTTACCACAATCATATCAAACAATTTTCCGAAAGCATTTGAGTGAACAGCAGTATTTGACACTAGAGATATTGTTGTTATTAATACAGGCTCATCGCCAGGTAAAATTGTCAAAATTGGCCAGCTTGTTTCCCCAACCAATTAAATATGAAAGCAGGAAACGTAATCTACAAAGATTTTTAGGAATAGGTAAACTCTGCGTCAAATTATTATGGTTTCCATTGATAAAATATTGGATTAGACAATCGTTAACACCAAAACAATTGAATCGAGAACAGCGGCGTTATTTTCAGAAAAAACAATATCAAAAATATGGTTATTGGATGGTGGCACTGGATAGAACTCAGTGGAAAGGACGGAATATATTTATGGTGACATTGGTATGGGGTACTCATGCTTTACCACTATATTGGGAAACATTAAATCATGTCGGAAATAGTAATTTACAAACACAAAAAAGATTGATAAAGACGGCAATAAAGTTGTTAAAAAAATGTCGGATTGTGGTGTTAGCAGACAGAGAATTTCATAGTCCAAAACTGGCTAAATGGCTTGATGAGCAAGGAGTCTACTTTGCTCTACGTCAGAAGAAAAACCTTTATTTTCAAGAAAAACCTGAACAAGAATATCAAGTGCTTAAAAACCAAGGATTTAAGCCCGGAATGTCGAAGTTTTATGAGAAAGTTAAATGTGGCAAAGGGGATGAATTAGGTTTATTTAATATTGCTGTTTATTGGAAGAGAAAATATCGTAACAAAGGACCAAAAGAACCTTGGTATATCTTGACAAATTTGCCAAATCTGAAACAAACTTTATGCCTCTATAGATGCCGATGGGGAATTGAGCAATTCTTCAAAGATTGTAAAACTGGTGGTTATAATTTAGAGGACACCAAAGTGAATGAAACTCGTTTTTTAGCCTTAGTTTTATTGATTGTGATTGCTTATAGTTTAGCCACTATGCACGGTCAACGGATGAAAAAATTAGGTATAGAGACTTATGCCGGACGTATTCAACAACATCAAGATAAATACCCACGCCAGAGTAATTTTAGCTTTGCTCTCTACGGACAACTATGGATTTATGGCATGGAATTATGGGCTGATTTAGCTCTAAATTTAATCAATCTCAAGCCTCATAAACGCCTCTTTTTTCAACGTGGTTTTCAGGCTCTATCCCTTATGAAACAAGCTGTTTAACCACCTTGTCACCCGTTAAG